>NZ_JBFABB010000011.1:0-100855 GCF_040640035.1 Micromonospora sp. NPDC023633
CGGCCCGCGCGGTGGGGCTGGCCGCCGGTGCGGGTCCGTCGCCGTGGGGTGCGGCGGCGCCGGCGGGCACGAGCGCGCGGGCGTCGCGGCCCCGGATCAGCAGCAGCAGGGCCGGGTCGGCGTCCAGCAGCCAGGACACCTGGTGGCACAGCGCGGCGGCGTGCCGGCACGGGTGCTCCCACTGCGGGCAGTCGCACTCCGGGACGACCTCGCCCAGCTCCGGCAGCAGCGGCACTCCCGTCAATTCGGTGAGGTCCCGGGGCAGTTGCCCGGTCAGCAGCGCCGCCTGGTGCCCGGCGCGGGCGGCCACCTCGGCGGCCAGCCGGTCCCAGTCGTCGGCGTGCAGCGGCGCGACGCGTACCCGGGTGGCGTACGCCTGCTCGGTGTCGCCGTCGTGCACCGCGGCGGCGAGCCGCCCGGGGCTGACGGTGATCGGACCGACGTGCCCGGCGGCGGCGAGCCGGCGGCCGGCGCGCAGCGGCCGGGCGTCCAGGGCGCCCGCCTCCCACGCCCGGTTCCACGCGCTGCCCCACCAGGTGCGGGGCCGGCGGGCCCGGCCGGGCGGGAAGGCGGGGAAGCCGCGCGGGGTCATCGGTCGCCGCCGAGGGTCACCAGGTCGGCCAGCTCGGTGTCGCTGAGCGCGGCCAGTGCCGCCGGCCCGGCGTCGAGGACCGCCTCGGCGAGTTCCCGCTTGCCGGCGAGCAGCGCGGCGACGCGGTCCTCGACGGTGCCCTCGGCGACGAGCCGGTGCACCTGCACGGGCCGGGTCTGCCCGATCCGGTACGCCCGGTCGGTGGCCTGGTCCTCCACGGCTGGGTTCCACCATCTGTCGTAGTGCACGACGTGGTCGGCGCGGGTGAGGTTCAGGCCGGTGCCGGCGGCGCGCAGGGACAGCAGGAACACCGGGGCCTGCCCGGCGTCGAAGCGGCGGACCAGGTCGTCGCGGGTGGCGACGGGCAGCCCGCCGTGCAGCAGCAGCGCCCCGACGCCCCGGTCGGTCAGATGCCGGTGCAGCAGGCGGGCCATCGCCACGTACTGGGTGAAGACCAGCACCGCGCCGCCGGCGGGCAGGATCGCCTCGAGCAGCTCGTCGAGCAGGTCGAGTTTGCCGGAGCGGCCGGCCAGCCGCGGCGCGGTCTCCCGCAGGTACTGGGCCGGGTGGTTGCAGATCTGCTTGAGCGCGGTGAGCAGCCTGACCACCAGCCCGTGTCGGGCGAGGCCGTCGGCGTCGGCGATCGCCTCGAGCAGTTCGGCGACGCAGGCCTGGTAGAGGGCGGCCTGTTCGGCGGTGAGCGCGACGGGCTGGTCGGTCTCGGTCTTGGCGGGCAACTCGGGGGCGATGCCGGGGTCGCTCTTGCGTCGGCGCAGCAGGAACGGCCCGACCAGGCGGGCCAGGTCCCGGCCCGCGTCGGGGTCGCGGTCGGTCTGCACCGGCCTCACCCAGCGGGCCCGGAACTCGCCCAGGGTGCCGAGCAGTCCGTGGGTGGTCCAGTCCAGGATGGCCCACAGGTCGGTGAGGTCGTTCTCCACGGGGGTGCCGGTCAGGGCGACCCGGGCGGCGGCGGGGATCGCGCGCAGCGCCGTCGCGGTCTCCGAGTGCGGGTTCTTGACGTGCTGGGCCTCGTCGGCGACGAGCAGCGGCCACCGTCGGGTGGCGAGCCGGGCGGCGTCGCGGCGCAGGGTGGCCCAGGTGGTGAGCACGAAGCCGCCGTCGAGCCCGTCGAGGGTGCGCTCGGGGCCGTGGAAGCGGCGGACGGCGGTGCCGGGGGCGAAGCGGCGGATCTCGCGTTCCCAGTTGCCCAGCAGCGACGCCGGGCACAGCACGAGGGTGGCGCCGGCGGTGGCGGGGTCGGCCTGGCGGTGCAGGTGCAGGGCGATCAGCGTGACGGTCTTGCCCAGCCCCATGTCGTCGGCGAGGCAGCCGCCGAGGCCGAGCGCGGTCAGCCCGGCCAGCCAGCGCAGTCCGTGGCGCTGGTAGTCGCGCAGGGTCGCGGCCAGCCCGGCCGGTACGGGCACCGGGGGCGCGGCGTCGCCGTCGGTGAGCCGCCGGGCGGCCTCGGCCAGCCAGCCCTCGGTGGTCACGTTGACGCGTTCGCCGTCGACGTGCGTCGCGCCGGTCAGCGCGGCGCGCAGGGCGGGCATCGTGGCCAGCGACCCGGCGTGTGGTTCGCGGGCGCGGCGGGCCAGCTGCGGGGGCACCAGGACCCACCGCTCGCGCAGCCGCACCACGGGCCGGTGCGCGTCGGCGAGTTGGGCCAGCTCGGCGGCGGTGAGCGGGGTGTCGTGCAGCTGCAGTCGCCAGTGCAGCGTCAGCTCGCCCGGCTCGCCGAGCGGCCCCGGCCCGCCGGCGCGGCGGGCCGGGGCGCGCAGCACCGCAGAGGCGGTGAGGTTCCGGTCGAGTCCGGCCGGCCAGTGCACGTCGACGCCGTCGGCGGCGAGCCGGGCCGCCGCGCCGGTGGCCAGGTCGACGACCTGCGCGTCGCTGGGCGTGAGCGCGTCGGGTACCGCGGTCTCCAGCAGCTGCGCCAGGGGTGGCCACACCCGCGCGGCGTGGCGCAGGGCCAGCAGCGTGGCGTCGCGGGAGCCGGGCGGGAACCCGGGGACCGTGTCGCGCCACAGCGCGGCGGTGTCGGTGAGCAGCCCCGGCGTGGCGCGGCGGTGCACCTGCGCCACCAGCCGCCACGGTTCGTCGCGCTCGGCGCGGTGCTCCAGGCGCAGCGACAGTCGTACCGCCGCGTCGGCGTTGACGGCGACCCGGGCGGCCCAGTCGCGCAGCCGCCCGACCGGCGTGGGCGCCAGCGCCGCCCACGCGCCGGTGGCCGCGTCGTCGCGGGGCAGGGTGTCGGCGACGGCGTCGAGGAAGTCGCGCAGCAGCCGCGCCGGGTCGGGCAGCCACGCCGGGGTGCGCCCGGGCACCGGCGTGGCGCGGGCGGTGGCGGGCATCGCGGCGGCGAGCCGCGCCTGCCGGGCCTCGTCGTCGTCGGCGAGTGGCCCGACCCGCCAGGTGTCGTGTCCGGCGGGGGTCACGGCGGGCAGCAGCAGGCCGCGGGCGGCCAGGTGCAGGGCCTCCCGGGCCGCCGCGGCCCAGAACGCCGCCGCCGGGTCCGCGGCCGGCCCGGCCAGCAGCAGCGGTACGCCGGCGGCCACGCTCATCCGCCGCGCGGGCACCGGCGTCGGCTCTCCGTGCGGCGGCGTCGCCAGGGTCGCCGTCACGGCGTCGCCGGGCCCGTCGGGCGGGGCGTCGCCGTCGGGGGACCAGACGAGCAGCGCCCCGGCGCGGGGCGGGTCGGCGGGGGTGAACGTGACGGCGTGGGAGCCGATCGTCACGGGCGTCCTTCCGGGGGCGGTTCGGTGGTCAGGTCCTCGGCGGTGCTGGTGGTGCTCGTCGCGGGGGTCGGTCACCGGCCGAGCCTGCGGTATCGGCGTACCGCCAGGGGCAGGAACACGGCGGTCAGCAGCAGCGGCCACGCCACGGCGAGTGCGACGGCGTGCTGCGCGGCGAACGACTCGCCGCCCCAGCCGGGGTTGGCGAACAGTTCCCGGCAGGCCGCGACGGTCGCCGACAGCGGGTTCCACTCGGCGACCGCGGCGAGCCAGCCGGGCATGGTGTCGGGGGAGACGAACCCGTTGGAGGTGAACCCGAGCGGCCAGACGAGGATCTGCAGCAGCACCACCGACTCGGGTCTGCGCAGCACCAGCGCGAGGTGGATGCCGACCCAGATCAGGGCGAAGCGCAGCAGCAGGAGCAGCCCGACGGCCGCCAGCGCCGCCGGTGCCCCGGCCCGCCACTGCCAGCCGACGGCGACGCCGCAGGCGAGCATGACGGCCAGGCCGGCGGCGCAGTGCAGCAGGTCCGCGGCGGCCCGGCCGGTGAGCACCGCCGAGGACGCCGTCGGCAGGGACCGGAACCGGTCGGTGACGCCGCGCGCGGTGTCGGTGGCCACGGCCGCGTACGTCGACTCGATGCCGAAGACCACCGTCATGGCGAACATGCCGGGCAGCAGGAACTCGCGGTAGTCGCCACCGCCGGGCACGCTCATCGCGCCGCCGAACAGGTAGCCGAACATCAGCACCATCAGCACGGGGAAGAGCAGCCCGACGACGAACTGCCCGGGCTGGCGCCGCCAGTGCGCCAGCGCCCGGCCGGTGAGGGTGAGGCCGTCGGCGACGGCCCAGCGCAGCCGCCGCGGCGCGGGGTGGACGGTCGTGGCGCTCATGCGGTCACCTTCGGCGCGTCGGGGTGGGCGGTGGGGGAGTCGGCGGCGGTGAGCCGCAGGAACACCTCGTCGAGGGTGGGGCGGCGCACCGCGACGTCGGCGGCGCTCAGGCCGGCGTCGTCCAGCGCCCGCAGCACGGCCGCCAGCGCGGCGACGCGCCCGGTGACACCGACGCTGAGCCGCAGGCCCGCCGCGTCGACGAGCGGGGTCGCGGCGACGGCGGCGCCGACGACGCGCACGGCCCGGTCCAGGTCGTCGGCGCGGGTCAGCACGACGTCGACGCGGTCGCCGCCGAGCGCGGTCTTCAGCTGCTCCGGGGTGCCGTCGGCGACGACCCGGCCGGCGTCGACGACCCGGACGGTGTGGGCGAGCTGGTCGGCCTCCTCCAGGTACTGCGTGGTCAGCAGCACGGTGGTGCCGTCGGTGACGAGCCGCCGCACCGCGTCCCACACCTGGGCCCGGGCGCGCGGGTCCAGGCCGGTGGTGGGCTCGTCGAGGAAGAGCACCGGCGGGTCGAGGATCAGGCTCGCCGCGAGGTCGAGGCGGCGGCGCATCCCGCCGGAGTACGTGCCGACCGGCCGGTCGGCGGCGTCGGTCAGGTCGAAGCGGGCGAGCAGGTCGGCGGCCCGGGCACGGGCCCGCGCGCCGCCGAGGTGGTGCAGGCGGCCGAACAGCACCAGGTTCTGCCGGCCGCTGAGCACCTCGTCGAGCGCGGCGTGCTGGCCGACCACGCCGATGCGGGCACGGACCCGCCCGGGGTGGCGCAGGACGTCGGCGCCGGCCACCCGCGCCGCCCCGGCGTCGGGCCGCAGCAGGGTGGTCAGCACCCGTACCGCCGTGGTCTTGCCGGCCCCGTTCAGGCCGAGCAGGCCGCAGACGGTGCCGGCGGGCACCGTCAGGTCCAGGCCGGCGAGGGCCTGCGTGCCGCCGTAGCGCTTGCGCAGCCCCTCGGCCTCGATGGCCGCTCCGTCGTCGTGCATCGGCGCCCCCGTCCCACTCGTGCCGTACGCCGTACCGTACAGAATACGGTACGGCGCACGCTACAGTGCCGGGATGACGACCGAGTACAGCGGCACCGGCGACCCCGCACGCAGCCTCGCCCTGCTCTGGCGCACCCGCGAACGCACCAGCCGCAAGGGCCGACCCGACCTGTCCGTGGACCGGATCGTGCGCGCCGCCATCGAGGTGGCCGACGCCGAGGGCCTCGCCGCCCTGTCCATGCGCCGGGTCGCCGAACGACTCGGCGTGGGCACCATGTCCCTCTACACCTACGTCCCCGGCAAGGGCGAACTGCTCGACGTCATGCTCGACACCGTCTACGGCGAGACCGCCCGCCCCGACGACGTGCCCGGCGGCTGGCGCGGCCGGCTCACCCACGTCGCCCGCGAGACCTGGGCGCTCTACCTGCGCCACCCCTGGCTGCTGCAGGTCGCCACCACCCGGCCCCCGCTGGGCCCGAACGTCATCGCCCGCTACGAGTACGAACTGCGCGCCGTCGACGGCATCGGCCTGAGCGACCTGGAGATGGACGCCGTCGTCACCCTCGTCTCCGGCTACGTGCACGGCGCCGTGCGCAGCGCCGTGGAGGCCGCCCAGGCCGCCGCGCACACCGGCATGACCGAGCAGCAGTGGTGGCAGGCCCACGCCCCCTACCTGGAGAAGGCCCTCGACCCGCGCCGCTACCCCCTCGCGGCCCGCGTCGGCACCGCCGCCGGCCAGGAGTACCAGGCCGCCGCCGACCCCCACGGCGCGTTCGAGTTCGGCCTGGCCCGCATCCTCGACGGCATCGAGGTGCTCGTCGCCGCCCGCCCGGACGCCGCCGCCCCGACCGGCGACCGATAACCTTGCCGGCATGACGATGCGCCCCATCAGGATCATCGGTGACCCCGTGCTGCGCACCCCCAGCGAGCCCGTCACCAGCTTCGACGCCGAGCTTCGCGCCCTGGTCACCGACCTGATGGACACCCTGCTCGGCGCGCCCGGGCGCGCCGGCGTCGCCGCCCCCCAGATCGGCGTCAACGCCCAGGTGTTCGTCTACGACGCCGACGGGCACCGCGGCCACCTGGTCAACCCGACGCTGGAGGTGTCGGAGGAGCTGCAGGACGACGACGAGGGCTGCCTGTCGATCCCCGGCCTCTACTTCCCGACCCCGCGCGCCCTGCACGCCACCGCCCACGGCTTCGACCAGCACGGCGAGCCGCTGAGCATCTCGGGCAGCGGATTCCTCGCCCGGGCCCTGCAACACGAGACCGACCACCTCGCCGGCCGCCTCTACGTCGACACCCTGCGCGGCGACACCCGCCGCAAGGCGCTGCGGGAGATCCGCGCCGGCCGCTTCGACTCGCCCAGCCGCCGCGGCTGACCCCGCGTACGCCAACGGCCGCCGGACCCCGACGGGCCCGGCGGCCGGGACGTCACGCGCGGCACCCGGCCACGCCCGGCGTCACTTCGGCGGGGGAGCCACCAGGCACACGGCCGGCGACGAGGCGTTGCCCGCGTCGTCCACACCGACGATCAGCGCGTCGCCGCGCAACGTCACCTTGTAGTCGATGTCGCCGGTGCCGTCCTTCACCCGCGACTGCGCACCCGGCGCCTGCACCAGCTTGATCTTCGTGCCGGCCGGGAACGGCCCGAACCGCACGCTCGGATCCGCCGCGTCACCGATGAACACCTGCACCGCCGTGTCCACCACGTCGGTCGACGTCAGCTCGTAGAACCCGTCCGGGTTGTAGGAGCCGGGGACGTTGCCGCCGCTGGGGTTGTTCGTCGGCACGCACGCCGTCGCCGGCGCGGTGGTGTCCACCACCCGCATCACGGCGGTGTCGCTGCCGGTGTTGCCGGCCGCGTCGGTGGCCGTGCACGTCACCGTCGTCGCGCCCAGCGGGAACGTCGTGCCGGACGGCGGCACGCAGGTCGGGCTCAGGGGACCGTCGACGTTGTCGGTCGCGGTCGCCGGGTAGTCGATCACCGCGCCGGCCGGGCTGGTCGCCTCCACCGTCCGGTCGTCAACGACCACGGTCGGCGGGGTGACGTCGTTGACCCGCACGCGGATCTGCTGCGTGAACGCCGGCCCGCCGGACAGGCCGTTGAGCAGGAAGTCCACCGTGCAGGTCAGTTCGGTGCCCTGCGCGGCGTCCGCCGCGACCGTGATCGTCTCGGCGAACGGCACGTCGGTGCCCGACTGCTGCGTCCGCGACGGCGCGTCGAAGCCCACCGACAGGCCCGCCGCGCACGAGGTCACCGTCGGGGTGACCGTGACGTCCAGATCCCGCAGGCCCGCCAGGATCGCGGCGGTCACCGTGTCGGGGGAGCTGCCCCCCAACTGCCCGCCGGTGGCCGCCACCGCCGCCGTGGCCTGCCCGGTGGCGTCCAGGCCGCCACCGCCGCCGCTGACGTCGACCGCCAGCAGCCGCGCGTCGTCGGCCTGCAACGCCGCCGTCGCCTGGGCCAGGCTGCGCCCGTTGCTCGGGTCGTGGCTCGGCGCGTCGCCGACGAGCACCACGATCCGGCTGCTGCCCGCCCGGTAGCCGATCGCCCCTTCGGAGACCTCGACCAGCGCGTTCACCCACGCCTCGGGCGTGTCCCCGCCGCCGCCGGCGGCCAACCCGTCGACCGCGCCCTGCAGCGCCGTCGCGTCGTCGGTCAGGTCCTGGCGTACCCGGAACAGCTCCGCGCCGTCCCCCGTGTCCCGGTAGGAGGCCACCGCGAACTGCGCCGACGGCTGCGCCGACCGCACGTCGGTGATGACCTGCTGCAGGTTGGCGCGCACGTTGGCGATCGCCCCGCCCATGCTGCCGGTCGTGTCAACCAGCAGCACCACGTCGGGCTTCGGCGGGATCGGCGGGGTGGACACCACCTTGCCGACCGGGATCACGGTCCCCGGGTCGGCCGCCTGGTCGACGACGGCCGGGCTCACCCCGGGCGCGGCCCACGCCGGGGTGGCCAGCGCGGTCACCGCCGCCGTCACCCCGGCCAGCACGATGACAATCCGTGATCGCCGCCAGGGCACTGCTGCTGTTGCCATGGTTGCTCCTTCAGCTCCGCCGCGCGTGGCACGCGCGACCTCTGCCGCGACGCTAGGCCCGGCGACGGGCCCCGTACGTCAGACACGTGCCCAGGTCAGCGTCGGGTTCCCGACCCGCGACGGTGCCGCACACGAAGTCCTCCACCGCTCGTCCAGGTCCCGCCGCCGGGCGGTCGGGCCGGCCCGACCGCCCGGCGAGGGCCACCCTGACCGCACGGCCCGTCACCGACAGGGCACCGCCGGTCGCCGTCAGCGGGCGGTCAGCGCGTACTCCCCGTAGTCGGCGACCCGGGTGAAGCCCAGCCGCCCGTAGAGCCGCAACGCCGCCGCGTTGTCGGCCTTCACGTTGAGCGTGACGTGGGTGACGTGCTCCCGCAGCCGCCGGCACAGCGCGGCCACCGTCGCCCCGGCCAGCCCCCGCCCCCGCAACCGCGGATGGGTGGTCACGTTGCCCAGCGCCGCCACGCCGTACGCCGGGGAGAACACGTGCACCCCGGCGACCGCCACCAGCTCACCGCCGTCGCGCACGCCCACGTACTGGCCGGTGTCCAGCATCCGCGGGTCGAACCAGTTGCCCGGGTAGGCGACGTCGTACAGCCGGCTCAGCGCCGGCAGGTCGCCGGCGTGCAGGACCGTGCCCGCCTCGGCCACCGCGGCCAGCCGCGCCGGATCGGTCAGCGCCATCCGGTGGTGCGGGCCGGCCGCGTCCATCCGGAACGTCCCGGCCAGGGCCGGCTCCACGCCGGGGGACAGGTGCGCCCACAGGCGGGCCGGCAGCACCGGCGCCAGCTCGCTCAGCAGCGCCGCCAGCCGGTCCACCCGCGCCGGGGGCGCGAACGCCAGCAGCGTTGCCGGGTCGGCGCCGTGGTAGAGCAGCGCCACCTCCTCGTCGCGGCGGAACCAGGAGGTGTACGGCCAGAAGAAGTCGTCCAGGTCGCCCAGCTGGTACGCGTGCAGCACCGGGTCCCGCCCGAGCAGCGCGGCGAGGACGGTCCGGTCGTGTTCGGCGCGTACCGGCATCCGCCGATGATCACACACCGGCCCGGCGCGGAGTGCGCGCCCTTCGCCACGCCGGGCCGTCGCCGGTGGCCCTCAGCAGCCCGGCGTCGCCGCCGGCTCGGCGGGAAGGTTCTCGTGCGCCCACCGGCCCAACGCGTCGAGCACCGGCAGCAACGCGGCACCCGGCCCGGTGAGCTCGTAGCTCACCCCCACCGGGGGACCCTGCCGGACCGTCCGGCTGACCAGCCCGACCCGCACGAGCTCGCCCAGCCGGTCGGAGAGCACCGACTCGCTGATGCCGGGCAGGGCGCGGGTCAGCTCGGCGAAGCCGGCCGGCCCGTCGGCGAGGGTGCTCAGGAGCATGCCGTTCCACCGCTTGCCGAGGAACGCGAAGGCCCGGGCGACGCCCCCGTCACACGTGCGGGGCGTGTCGCCCTCCGGCCTGACCGTCATGCCCCCAGGATACGGCGGGCATTCGCCGGACAAGGAGCTACTAAAAAGCTAGCTGCTACCGTTGCCGAAGCAAATCAGCCGACCACCTGGAGACGACCCGATGACCGACGTCCACCCGCCCCTGATCCACCTGGCCCCCGAGGCCCAGGCGCTGCTGTTCACCGACGCCCGCACCGCCAACACCTTCACCGACGAGCCGGTCACCGACGAACAGCTCCAGGCGATCTTCGAACTCGCCAAGTTCCCGCCCACCGCCGCCAACACCCAGCCCCTGCGCATCCTCTACGTGCGCGCCGGCGAGGCCCGCACCCGCCTGGTCGCCCACATGAACGAAGGAAACCAGGCCAAGACCGCCAGTGCCCCCATGGTCGCCGTGCTCGCCGCCGACACCGACTTCCACGAGTTCATCCCGCAGGTCTTCCCCATCCGACCCCAGATGCGCGACAGCCTCGCCGGCAACCCCGACGCACGCGAGCGCATGGCCCGCTTCAACGCCACCCTCCAGATCGGCTACTACCTGCTCGCCGTGCGCGCCGCCGGCCTCGCCGCCGGCCCCATGGCCGGCTTCGACGCCGACGCCGTCGACCGCGAGTTCTTCGCCGACAGCACCTGGAAGACCCTGCTCGTGGTCAACATCGGCCGCCCCGGCGAGAACGCCTGGTTCCCCCGCCTGCCGCGCCTCGACTACACCGACGTCGTCCGCCACGCCTGACGGCGAACGGCGGGCCCGCATCCGCGACCAGTGGGCGGCGACCGGTCAGGCCGCCACCCACTGGTCGAAGCCCAACTTGCCGACCAACGCCACCACCACCACCAACAGCACCACCCGCACGAAACCCGAGCCGCGCCGCAACGCCATCCGCGCCCCCAACGCCGCCCCGGCGACGTTGCACACCGCCATCGCCGCCCCCAACAGCCACCACACGTGCCCCGTCGCCGCGAACACCACCAACGCCCCCAGGTTCGTGCCCACGTTCACGACCTTCGCCATCGCCGAACCGTGCACGAAGTCCGCGCCCACCAGCACCGTGAACGCCACCACCAGGAACGTCCCCGTACCCGGACCCACCAACCCGTCGTACAGGGCGATACCCACCCCCGCCACCGCGACCGCCACACCCACCCGCACCCGCGTACGCCGGTGCGGCTGCGCCACCACCCCCAACCGCGGACGCAACACCACGAACGCCGCCACCGCCACCAGCACCACCAGCACCACCGGCCGGTACGCCGACGCCGGCACCGCCCCCGCCAACGCCGCACCCACCCCGGCGCAGCACATCGCCAACCCCGCCGACGGCCCCGCCACCGCCCAGTCGATCTTCGTACGGCGCGCGTACGTCACCGCCGCCGTCGCCGTACCCGCGATCGCCGTCAACTTGTTCGTGCCCAACGCCGACGCCACCGGCATCCCCGGCGCCGCCACCAGCAACGCCGGCAACAACAGCAACCCACCACCGCCCACCACCGCGTCGATCCAACCGGCCATCGCGGCCGCGGCGAGCAGAGTCGTCAGCGACAGGGGATCCAGATCCACGGGCAGCCATTCTTCCCACCGCCACCCGCCCCACGACGCCACCTGTGGGCAGCCTCACCAGCGCCGCCGCTCACCGACCCCGCGCCCGACGCAGCCACACCCCGACCGCCCCCAACGCCACGAACAACAGCGCCGAACAGAACAACACCTTCAACACCCGGCAACCCTCCCACGGCCACGTAGGGTGCAAGCGTGCGCCTGGCCACCTTCAACCTGCTGCACGGCCGGTCCCTCGCCGACGGACTCGTCGACCCCGACCGGCTCACCGCCGCCGTCACCACCCTCGACGCCGACGTCCTCGCCCTGCAGGAGGTCGACCGCGACCAGAGCCGCAGCGGCAAACTCGACCTCACCGCCATCGCCGCCCGCGCCCTCGACGCCGGCGAACACCGCTTCGCCGCCGCCGTCGTCGGCACCCCCGGCGAACAGTTCCGCCCCCTGACCCACGACGACGACGGACACGGCGAACCCTGCTACGGCGTCGGCCTCGTCACCCGCCACCGCGTCCACACCTGGCAGGTCACCCGACTGCGCCCCGCACCCGTACGCTCACCCGTCTACGTGCCCGGCCCCCGCGGCGGACTCATCCTCCTGCGCGACGAACCCCGCGTCGTACTCGCCGCCGTCCTCGACACCCCACACGGCCGGCTCACCGTCGCCGCCACCCACCTGTCCTTCGTCCCCGGCTGGAACGCCCACCAACTCCGCCAGACCGTGCGCGCCCTACGCACCCTGCCCGCCCCACGCATCCTCCTCGGCGACCTGAACCTGCCCGCCGGCCCCGCCCGACTCCTCACCGGCTGGCACCCCCTCGGCCGCCGCCCCACCTACCCCGCCGGGCAGCCCCGCGTCCAACTCGACCACATCCTCGCCGACCGCCACGGCCTCGACCAGCTGCCACCCGTCACCGCCGTGCACACCCCCCTGTCCACCATCTCCGACCACCGCCCCCTCCTGGTCGACCTCGGCTGACCACCGACGCACAGGCCCCGCCAGCGGGGGGAGAAGACCACCACCCCACCAGCAGTCGCGTGACGATCACCGCACCCAGCGTTGACACCACCCCGCCGCATCGGCGAAGGTCTCTGGCGTGACGGCACCCACCCCCGGCCCGACGAGCCACCGCTACGTGATCATCGGAGCCGGACCAGCCGGCCTCCAACTCAGCTACTACCTCCAACAGGCCGGCTGCGACTACGTCACCCTCGAACGCGCCCCCGCACCCGCCGAGTTCTTCCGCCACTTCCCCCGCCACCGCCGGCTCATCTCCCTCAACAAGGTCCACACCACCAGCACCGACCCCGAGATCCGGCTGCGCTGGGACTGGAACTCCCTGCTACACGAACCCGCCGACCTGCCCTTCGCCAAATACAGCAGCGAATACTTCCCCCACGCCGACGACATGGTCCGCTACCTCACCGACTTCCAGCACCACCACCAACTCGCCGTACGCTTCGACACCCCCGTCAACCGGATCGAACGCCTCGACGACGACTTCCTCGTCCACACCCCCGACCACGTCATACGCGCACGCTGCGTCATCGTCGCCACCGGCTGGGGCCGACCCCACATCCCCGACATCCGCGGCATCGAACACGCCACCGGCTACGAGGACATGCACACCGACCCCGCCGCCTACGCCGGCCAACGCGTCCTCATCCTCGGCAAGGGCAACTCCGCGTTCGAAACCGCCTCGGCGCTCCTCGGCCACGCCGCCATGATCCACCTCGCCAGCCCCCGCCCCCTACGCCTGGCCTGGAACACCAAACACCCCGGAGACGTCCGCGGCCACCACGGCGCCGTCCTCGACAGCTACCAGTTCAAGACCCTGCACTCCGTCCTCGACTGCGTCGTCGACGAGATCCGCCCCCTCGACAACCGCTACCAGGTGCACCTCACCTACACCCACGCCGACGGCGAAACCGCCGTCATGGAATACGAATCCGTCCTGCGCTGCACCGGCTTCGCCATGGACACCAGCCCGTTCGACCCCACCTGCCGACCCGACATGGTCCCCAGCGGCCGCCTGCCCACCACCACCGGCGACTGGCAGTCAACCAACGTCGACGGCCTCTACTTCGCCGGCACCCTCGCCCAGGACCGCGACTTCAAGAAAGCCAGCTCCGCCTTCATCGACGGCTTCCGGTACAACCTGCGCACCCTCACCGCCCTGCTCCTCGAACGCTACGAGGGCGTCGAACTGCCACACCGCCACGTCGACCCCGACGCCGACACCCTCACCACCCTCGTCCTCGACCGGGTCAACTGGAGCTCCGCCCTGTGGACCCAGTTCGAATTCCTCTGCGACGCCCTCGTCGTCGACCCCGACGGGCAGCTACGCCACTACACCGACCTGCCCGAGGACCACGTCCGCGCCCGCTTCCACGACCACCCGCACTACTACACCGTCAGCTTGCGCTGGGGCCGCGACGACTACGGCGACGTCTTCGCCATCGAACGCCACCCCCAACCCGACCGGGCCGCCGAGAGCGCCTTCATCCACCCCGTCATCCGCCGCTACCACGGCGACACCCTCGTCGACGAACTGCACCTGCTCGAAGACCTCCTCGCCGAATGGCGCCGCCCCGACCGCCACGTGACACCCCTGCGCGACTACTTCACCCGGCAACTGCGCCGCCACCGCTGACCCCACCGGGGCACACCGCGCCCGCACGCCCGCGACCCGCACCAGCCCGCCCTCGCACGTCAAACCCCAGGCCCTCGCGCACCTACGCCGGCTGCCGCTCGTCCACCACCGTCTGCGCGACGAGGAAATCCACCACGTCCGCCAGCCGACCCCGACGACCCGCCGCCGCCCGCTGCCGCACCGCACCGCCGCCCACCACCAGCAACCGCTCCAACCAGCCCCGCACCAGATCCTCGTCCCCACACGCCCGCAACACCGGCGCCAACCAGCCCACCACCTCACCCAGCACCTCACGCGCCGGACGCAACCGCCCCGTACCGGCCTCCAGCAACGCACCCTCAAGGCCATCGCGCGCCGCCCGCCAGTACGCCGCCCGCAACCACTCCCCGGCAACCTCCGGACCGTGGTCACCCCGATCCACCGCCTCCAACCCCCGCACCACCAACGCCCGCACCAACGCCGCCACCAACGCCGACTCCTGCGCCGACACCGGCACATCCGCCACCCGCACCTCCAACGTCGGATGCGTCACCGACGGCCGGACATCCCAGAACAACGTCCCCGGATCCACGATCGCCCCCGCCGCCGACAACATCTCCACCACCCGCTCGTAGTGGGCCAACGACGTGAAACGCGGCGGCGGCCCCGCCACCGGCCACCGCGGCCAGACCATCGACCGCCAACTCGCGTAACCCGAATCCCGCCCCTCCCAGTACGGCGAGTTCGCCGCCAACGCGATCAACAACGGCAGATGCACCCGCAGATGGTTACCGACCAGCAACGCCCGCTCCCGGTCCGGCAACTCCACGTGCACGTGCAACGCGCAGATCGCCAACTCGTCGTGCAACCCCCGAAACGTCGCCGTACCCCGATCCTGCCTCGGCCCCCGAGTGACCGGCGGCGACGTCGCCCCCGCCAGCACCGGCGTACCGGTCGCCACGATGCGCAACCCGTCGACCGCCGCGCACTCCGCCACCACCCGACGTGCCTGCACCAACTGCTCCAACAACAGCCGCACCGACGACGTCGGATCCGTCCTGGTCTCCACGTGCAACGTCGTGATCTCACCCGACACCCGCGAACCCAACCGCTCCGCCGCCCGCCGCACCACCGCGCCCGCACCCGGCACCACACCCCGACTCACCGGATCGACCAGCAGGAACTCCTCCTCCACCCCCAACCGTGGACCCGCCCCACCATCCCCGCCGACCAGCACCGGCACCATGGCCTCCACTCGCGACACCGCGGGCGACCCGCCCGACCCGACCAGGCCGACAGGGTAGCCCAACCAGTAACGGGCAAGACACCCTCAGTCAACGCTCCGCCACCGGGCCCACCCCGCCCGAACCGCTGTGGCAAGCTGACACCAGACGCGACTGGCGGCCAGAGGATGGACACCAAACCATCGGGGAGCTCCACGCGCGGGGTCGACCGCCTGGGCCCCGCCGGCAGAGGAGCAGCATGCCCACCGCCCGACTCCTGCCCGGCACCCCCGTCGCCGAACGCATCCTCACCGACGTCGCCGCCGGCGTCACCGCACTGCGCGCCGCCGGCATCACCCCCGGCCTCGCCACCATCCTCGTCGGCGACGACGACGCCAGCGCCGGCTACATCCGCATCAAGCAACGCCAGGCCACCGAACTCGGCTTCACCTCGCCCCACGTACACCTGCCCGCCACCGCCACCCAGGCGGACCTGCACCGCGCCATCGCCGACTTCAACACCGCACCCGACGTGCACGGCCTGCTCATCCAGCACCCCATCCCCGCGCACCTCGACTACGACCGGGCCCTGCAAACCATGGACCCCGACCTCGACGTCGACGGCATGCACCCACTCAACATGGGACGCCTCGCCCTCGGCCTGCCCGGCCCGCTGCCCTGCACCCCCGCCGGCATCGAAGCCCTGCTCGCCTTCCACGACATCCCCGTCGCCGGACGCGACGTCGTCATCCTCGGCCGCGGCGCCACCCTCGGCCGCCCCCTCGCCCTGCTGCTCACCCAGAAACGACCCACCGCCAACGCCGCCGTCACCGTCGTCCACACCGGCGTCCCCGACTGGGCCACCCACACCCGACGCGCCGACATCCTCATCGCCGCCGCCGGCGTCCCCGGCATCATCCAGCCCGAACACGTCCGCCCCGGCGCCGTCGTCATCGGCGGCGGCGTCCGCTACGAGGGCCGACGCCTCCTACCCGACGTCGACGAAACCTGCGCCGACGTCGCCGGCGCCATCACCCCCCGCGTCGGCGGGGTCGGCCCCACCACCGTCGCCATGCTCTTCCGCAACGCCCTCGACGCCGCCCGCCGCGCCACCGGCCACGCCTGACCCACCGGTCCGGCGGCGACACCCCACCCACACCGGTCCGGCGGCGAGACCCCGCCGCCGGACCGGCCCGACTACCAGGCCCGGAACACCACGACCGCGCGCCGCACCCGCCCTCACGACCCGTCCGTAGTTTCCAGATCAAAAACAACTCCAACGCTGGCCAAAGTCGGAATGAGATCCCCGGGCTTTAGGCGTTACGCAGGGCCTCAGACCAGGGCTGGAGTTGTTTTTCGCTGGAAACTACGGCGAAGCCATGCTGGCCGGCGCGCAGGCAGACGCGGACGCGGCCGGGACATTGACTGGCTGGTGTCGCTACCCGGAGGGTGATCCGAGGGTGGATCGTGGCTATCCGCGACGTTGTCCGACCCTCCGCGCGGTCGCCTGGCAACGCGCCTCGGGACTGGGCAGCCTACGCAGCGGACGTCAGCCAGCGATGGCGAAGGATCTGCTGAAGTGCTGTCCGGAGCGCACCAAGCGTTGTGCGGCGGCCAGTCGCTGGTCCTCGTACGTCAGGAGTGCCTTCTCCACAGATTCGGGTGCGGCGTCGGCGAGCGCTCGAGCGATTGCTGTGGCGTCGTCGAGCGAGGTGGGAAAGCCCATGCCGGTCATGGGGGTGGGTACGTGAGCGGCGTCGCCGACCAGCGCGACTCGGCCACGCGCGAGGCGCTCGGGGACGTACTCGGTGATGGGGGTGCAGGTAACGTCGCGGCGGTGGAGGCTGTCGCGGATGGCGGTCGACCACGGCCGGGGCCAGGCGCGTGCGGCCTCGGCGGCGAGTTCGTCGTAGATGCTGTCCGGGATGTCGCCAGCGCTGAGCGAGTGGTGGACGACGTGATCCCGGACGCTGCCCTTGCGGCGCAGCATTTCGTTGCGGGTGGCGTCGTACCAGGCCCAGCCGAGCCGGCGCACCGCGCTGCCGTCGGGTGGTAGTGGGTAGCCGAGCAAGTAGTAGCCGTCCGCGGCGAGGATTGCCAGGTTGTCCGGGACGCCGGATCGGGCCGGGATCTCGCCGATGCCGAGCCACAGGGTGTAGCCGGCGAAGGCGGCGTCGGGGTGTTCCGGGAACGTGCTGGAGCGCACGAGACTGCGGTGTCCGTCCGCGCCGATGAGCACCGGTGCGGTGATCGTGTCGCCGTCGCCGGTGGTGGCCCAGGCGGAGTCGGCGTTCTGTCTGACGGCCACCACCGGGGTGTTGTGCCGTAGCTCGATCAGTGGTTCGCAGGCCGCGGCGTCACGGAAACCGGTGTGCAGGTCACGCCACAGGGCGGGCACGGAGCCGTTGCGGGCGGTTCGGGGGTCGCGGCCGGTGGCCGGTGCGAGGGCTCGGCGTGCCGCCTCGCGGCCGATGGCGCGTGCCAACTGGGCACGGTCGACGGCGAGGGCGGCGCCGTTCGGTCGGTCGGCGGGGGCGCGTTCGAGCAGGGTGACGCGGATCCCGGCGCGGGCCAGCGCCAGGCCGGTCATGAGCCCGGCGAGGGATCCGCCGATGACGATGGCGGGCAGGGGGTGAGGCACGATCGGGTCCTTCATCGAACGGGCGCCGCCCGGAGCGAGGTGTCCGGGCGGCGCGGTGGCTGGTGTCAGCGGCGTCGGGCGGCGGGTTGCAGCGACGGGTTGGCCCAGCCGTTCTCGTTGGGGTTGAGGGTCAGGCCGGGCGGCACGATCTCGTCGATGCGGTCGAGGACGTCGCCGGTGAGTTCGACGTCGGCGGCGACGAGCATGGATTCGAGGTGTTCCATGGTGCGCGGGCCGACTTGCCGTCGCGGACGAGGTCCGTGAGGGCGCCGAGGGTTTCGTCGAGGTCGACGGCGGGGTCCCAGCGGTGAATTTGGCAGAGGTCGATCCAGTCGGTGCCGAGGCGGCGCAGCGAGTCTTCGACCGCGCGGGTGATCCAGCGGCGAGAGTTGCCGCGGTGGTTGGGGTCGTCGCTCATCGGCATGTGTGCCTTGGTGGCCAGGATGATGTCGTCGCGGCGCCCGGCCAGGGCCTTGCCGACGATGACCTCGGACTCGCCGGCGGAGTACACGTCCGCGGTGTCGACGAAGTTGATCCCGGCGTCGAGGGCACGATAGATGATTTTGATGCTTTCGTCGTGGTTCTTGGTGCCCCAGTCGCCGAACATCATGGTGCCCAGGCACAGCTTGCTGACCGATACGCCGGCGCGACCCAGCGGACGGTGTTCCATGGTGGTGCTCCTACCGGTTGGTGACGGTGGGTTCAGGCGTGCGCGGCGTTGCGGTCGGTTTCGGCGCGGCGCAGGATCGGGGCGGCCTTGATCAGCAGGGTCAGAGCGGCGAGAGTGACGACGAGTCCGAGCAGGGGGGTGGCGGTCACGCCGGCGGTGCTGACGATTAGACCGCCGAGGGCGGCTCCGGCGGCCATGCCGGCCTGGGTGAGCACGACGCCGATGCTCATCGACATCTCCGGTGCCCGGTGACCGGTCAGCAGCAGTGCCTGCTGCCAGACCAGCACGAGGCCGGCGAAGGCGATGCCCCAGACGAACAGCAGGGCGACCACGACCGGCACCGAGGTGATGCCCAGCGACAGGGCCGCGAAACAGGCAGCCATCAGCAACGGCATGGCGATCAGCGCGGTCATGCGGGAGCGGGCGACGATCCGGCCCGCGATCGCGACCCCGGCGAAGCCGCCGGCGCCGAAGACGAACAGCGACAGGCTGGTCACCCACGCGGGGGCGTCGAGCTGTTCCAGGTACGGGTCGAGGTAGGTGAGGACGCCCATGTAGGCGAGCATCATCAGCATCCAGCCGATCCCGAAGCGCAACACGCCGGGCTGGCGGGCGGCGCTCAGCAGTCCCAGGGACTTGGTTGCCTGCGCGCGCATCGGCGGGACCAGGACGGCTAGCAGGACCGCACAGATCAGCGCGATGGCGGCCGCGGCGAAGAACGCGGTGCGCCAGCCCAGGGTGGTCCCGGCCAGGGACGCCAGCGGCGCGCCGAGGGCGATACCCAGCGTGTTCGCACCGATGATCATGCTCAGGGCGCGGGCCTCGCGCTGGTGGCCGACCAGGCCGACCGCTACGGCGGGTGCCAGCGACATGAGCAGGCCGTGCGCGCCGCCGGCGATGAACCGGCCGACGAGGGCGGGTGCGAGGTCGGAGGAGAACGCGACGACGGCGTTGCCGATCACGAAGACCAGCAGCGCCGCGGCCAAGCTGACGCGGCGCGCGAATCGTACGGCCAGCACGGTCAACGGGAGCGCGAGGATGGCGTTGCCCAGCGAGTACAGCGCGGTCAGCGACCCGGTCGCGGCGACACTGGCGTGCAGGTCCGGAGCGATGCGGGTGAGCAGTCCCGCCGGGCTGAGCTCAACGGTCAGGGCCAGAAAACCGGCGGCGGCCAGCACCAGCACGGCGAGCCAGACGGAGCGCCGGGTCGCCGGTTCAACCGGTGCCGGAGCGGTGGCAGTCGTAGTCACAGAGGTCTTTCCAAAGAGAAGAACGGTCAGGTATCGGTGAGCCGGCTTACTCGAAGCGGGCAGTGCCCAGCCAGTGCACGCCGGCCGGGTCGTGATGATCGAAGGCGCTGCTGGCGCCGGTGTCGAGCGTGGCGATGAGGGCCATCTCGTCGCCGGTGAGCGTGAAATCGAAGACGTCGAGGTTCTCGGCCATGCGCTCTGGCCGCACCGACTTGGGGATGACGACGATGTCGCGTTGCAGCAGCCAGCGCAGCGCGATCTGAGCGACGGTCTTGTCGTGCGCGGCCGCGATCTTCGTGAGCACGGGGTTGTCGAACAGGTCGGTGCGGCCCTGGCCCAGCGGCCCCCACGACTCGTGCGCGATGCCGTGCTCGGTCATGAGCGTGTGGTCGGCGCCGCGCTGAAAGAACGGGTGTGTTTCGATCTGGTTGACCGCGGGCGTGATCTCGTTGTGGTCGATCAGGTCGATGAGCCGGTCGGGATAGAAGTTCGACACGCCAATCGCCTTGATCACCCCCTGCTTGTACAGCTCCTGCATGGCCCGCCAGGAGCCGTAGTAGTCGCCGAACGGCTGGTGGATCAGGTACAGGTCTAGATAGTCCAGGCTGAGCTTGCGCAGTGAGGTATCGAAGGCACGCTTGGCGCCTTCTTCGCCGGCGTCAGCCACCCACAGCTTGGTGATGACGAACAGCTGGTCGCGGGGGATGCCACTGGCCGCGATGGCCCGGCCGACGGCCTGCTCGTTCTGGTACGCCGACGCGGTGTCGATGTGCCGGTAGCCAGCCGCCAGGGCGTCCGTAACCGTCTGCTCGGTCTGCTCGGCCGGGACCTGGAAGACGCCGAAGCCGAGGACCGGCATCCGTACGCCGTTGTTGAGGGTGACGTCGGGAATCTGCGACGGCATCAGGGGCGCCTTTCATGCCTCGGGAATGTCGAAGGAGTGGGTGTCGAGCGTGATCGAGGTGGGCTCGGGGCCGCCGCGGACGCCGGTGTCCAGCGCGTCGATCGCGGTCAGCTCGGTGTAGGTGAGCTGGAAGTCGAAGATGTTGAAGTTCTCAGCGATGCGCCGCGGGTTCACCGACTTGGGGATCGCCGAGCGGCCCTGCTGCAGGTGCCAGCGCAACATCACCTGCGCCGGAGTCTTGCCGTGCGCCTCGGCGATCGTGCGCAGCGTGGGGTCGTCGAGGGTGCTGCGGCGGTCCTCCCCACCCCAGCCGGGGTAGAAGGTGATGCCGCCGATCGGCGACCATGCCTGCGAGACGATGCCGTGCTTGGCGTCGGCCTCCAGCACGCGGCTCTGCCGGAAGTACGGGTGGACCTCGACCTGGTTGACCGCCGGGACGATCGAGGTCTCGGCCAACAGCCTCTCCAGGTCGTCGCCCATGAAGTTGCTGACGCCGATTGCCCGCACCCGGCCGTCAGCCAGCAGCTTCTCCAGAGCCCGGTACGCGCTCACGGTCAGGTCGAAGCGGCTCGGCAGGGGCTGGTGCAGGATGAGCAGGTCGATGTAGTCCATGCCGAGTTTGCCGGCCGATTTGTCGAAGGCGTGCAGGGTGGCGGCGTAGCCGTAGTCGGTGATCCACACCTTGGTCTCGACGAAGATCTCCTCGCGCGGGATGCCGGAACGACGGATCGCCTCGCCGACCTCGCGTTCGTTGCCGTATCCGGCGGCGGTGTCGATGTGCCGGTATCCGACCTGCAGCGCCGTCTGCACCGCAGTGGCGGTCTGCTCCGGCGGTGTCTGGAAGACGCCGTACCCGACAGCCGGCAGGACAACGCCGCTGTTGAGAATGAAGGTGCTGGTCATGGCTTCAAGACAACCCGGCATCGGAGGCGGGTGGCAGAGCCGGTATCACCCAGGGTCTGGCAGACCCTGGTACGAACAGGACCCGGAAGGCCGGGTTTACCCAGCCTAAGCTCGAGTCGTGGACTTTCCGGCTGAACTGCGTGACTTCCTGACGACTCGTCGGGCCCGACTCTCCCCGGACAAGGCGGGAGTGCCGACCTTCCACGGCACCCGGCGGGTGCCTGGTCTCCGCCGCGAGGAGGTCGCCCACCTCGCCGGCGTCAGCGTCGACTACTACACCCGCCTCGAGCGCGGCAAGGTGGCCGGTGTGTCCCAGGAAGTTCTCGAGGCGGTCGCCCGGGCGTTGCAGCTGGATGAGGACGAACGCGAACACCTGCTGCACCTGGTCGAGTCGATCCAGCCGGTCCGCCCCGCCCACCCGCGCCGCACGGCTAAGAGAGCGGCTGTCCGGCCCGAGTTGCAGCGGGTGCTCGACTCCCTGACCGTGCCGGCGTTCATCCAGAACAATCGGCTCGACTTCGTCGCCGCCAACCACCTCGGCCGGGCCATCTACTCACTGCCGCAACCCGGCGACGGTGAGCCGTTCAACCCCTTGCGATACCAGTTTCTCGATGCCCGAGCGCAGGAGTTCTACCGCGACTATGAGCTGGCCACCACCAACGGTGTCGCCCTGCTGCGCGCAGCGGCCGGGGAGAACCCCACCGACGAAGGCATCATCAAACTCGTCGGGGAGCTGTCCACCCAGAGCGAAAGCTTCCGGACCCTCTGGGCCGCCCACAACGTCCTGCGCTACCGGCACGGCGCCAAGCGCTACCAGCACCCCATCGTCGGCGACCTCGACTTCGACTACGAATCCCTCCAGGTCACCGACACCCCCGCGCTCACCATGATCGTCTACACCCTCGAACCGAACTCGCCGACCCAGCAAGCACTTCAGCTCCTCGCGAGCTGGACCACGACCACCGGCCCAAGCCTTAAATGACGACCCACGCTTCGACCATTCTCAAGCCACCACGACCGTTCAAGTGGAAACTGCGGTCGGCCAGCCCGAATCTCCACCCTGGCTGCAGATCCCGTGGCCACGATGACCTTGGTGTCGAAGGTGAAGTGCTGGTCGGAGACGTGCGTGTAGGTGGAGACGCCCTGCCCGCGGGCGAAGTGCCGGGACAGGTGCCGGGCGGTGATGCTCTTGCCCTTGGCCGGAACCGCTACCCATCCGAGCTCGACAGGGTGCCCGAGCCGAACGCCTGAGTGAGCGGGAGTCGGTGGTGGTAGTTGACCACCGCGGCGTTGGCCGCCTCCAAGGTCTCCGGCCGGAAGTACCACTCGGCGGTCCAGGCGAGCACGTCGTACGGCACCCCGCACGACTCGGCCATCGCGGACAGCCCCATGTTCGTGGCCTCCGCGATGATCACGTACAGCAGGTTGCGCTTGAGCTCAGCCGGACGAGCGACCTTCCCGCCGGCGTGCACCAGGTGATCGGTGAACCCGGTCCGCGCGTCGACCTCCACCAGCACCGACGCGATCGGCACCCGCGGCAGCATCCCGGCCAGCTCAGCACGCAGCGCGTCGGCCTCGGCAGGAACGTCCTCAACGGTCAGCGGCGGGATGATCAGCTCCCCGTCGTCGGTGTGCCGGACCTCCCCCGGGTTGCCCTTCGCGAGCTGGGTCTCCAGATCGGCCAGGGCGGTGTGCAGCCTGCCGCACCTGCCACGACCGGGGGCTACGCACCCGCGGCTGCTGCCCCGGCTGCGGCCACGACCGCGTCCTGGCCGGGATCCGGAGCGCGGACCAGGCCGCAATCTGCACCAACTGCGCCGGGTTCTCCACCTCATACGCCTGCGCCCAGTGCGGGCAGGAAGGCAAGCTGCACGCCGGCCGCCGCTGCACCCCGTGCATGTCCGCCCGCCGCATCGCCGAGCTGCTCGACGACGGCACGGGCAGAATCCGGCCCGACCTGGTTTCCTTGGCCGAGCTGTTGACCAGCATGGACAACCCGCTCACCGGGCTGGCCTGGGTTTCGTCGCGGCACGGCCGCTCCGCCGCGGCCGCGGACCTGCTGCAGAGCCTGGCCCGGGGCGACATCGAACTCACCCACGAGGCGTTCCACCGCCTGCAACCGTGGCGGGTCGCCGCTCACCTGCGGGAACTGCTCATGCAGTGCGATGCCCTGCCCCAGGTGGACAAGCAGGTGCTGCTGTTCGAGCGGTGGCTGCTCGAGCACCTGGATAGCGTCGTCGACGCCGATCAGCGTCGGCTGCTGCGCCAGTACACCACCTGGCACAGCCTGCCCTGGCTACGCCGCCGCGCCGAACGCGGGCCCGTCAGCAGCGGAACCCGCTCCGATCTCGGGCCACAGGTCTTGCGCGCTGGCGACTTCCTCGCCTGGATCCAAACGCACGAGCTTGCCCTCACCCGGCTCCGGCAAGCTGACCTCGATCGCTGGGCTCGTCGACCATGGGCCGCACCAACGGCAGAGCCTCAAACCGTTCCTGGCCTGGGCTGCCTGCTCCGGGAACATGCCCCGCCTCCAGATTCCCCCACACCGCTCCGGTCAGCAGACCCCGATCACCCAGCACCGCCGCATCACGCTGCTACGCAAGCTGATCACCGACGACGCCCGTGGGCTGCGCACCCGCGTCGCTGCGATCCTCGTCCTGCTCTACGCCCAACCGCCTGGCCGCATCCTGCGCCTGACCATCGACGACGTCCACACCGACGGGCCCGACGTCCTCCTGCGCCTCGGCGACCCACCGACCCCGGTCCCCGAACCCGTCGCCGCCCTGCTCCTGGCCCTGCGCGACCAGCCAACCAACATGCGCACCGCCACCAACCGCGACGCCCGCTGGCTGTTCCCCGGCCGCCGAGCCGGCCAACCGCTAACCACCCAGGCGATCGCCCCACACGTCCGCGCCCTTGGCGTCCCCACCGTCCCCGGCCGCCTGGCCGCACTCCGCCAACTCGTACTCCAAGCCCCGGCACCGGTCGTCGCCCAAACCCTCGGCTTCCACCACCACACCACCCACCGGCACCACGCCGCGGCAGGAAGCTTGAACCGCTACAGCCGTTATGACGATCCACCTGACGGCTCTCTACCGGAGTGGCTGCTCGCGGCTCTCTACAGCAGCGGCCAACCAACCCTCCGTCACCGCTGGTGGAGCGCTCAACACCCGCAAGACATACTGATCTACCGATGTGCGCGCCTCGCCGGTCTCGTCCGGTAGAACGGTGAGCGACCACGACTGGTGTGGGCGAAGGAGCAGGTGAGTTGTCGTGGAGAACCCAGACGTGGGTGCGGCTGCCATATCGCGGGTTTACGTCGACATGGTTGGAGACCTGTTCCACGCGGGCCACGTGTCGCTCCTCCGGGAGGCGCGCCGCCATGGTGACTGGCTCGTCGTCGGCGTGCTGTCCGACGACACCGCAGCCTCCTACAAGCGTCGTCCCATCATGACCCTCGCCGAGCGTGTCGCCGTGATCGAGTCGTGCAGGTACGTCGACGAGGTGATTGAGGACGCCCCGCTCCAAGTGACCGAAGAGTTTCTTGCCGAGCACGGGATCACCACCGTGGTGCACGGCGACGACTTGTCGCCCGAGGTGGCCGAGTTCGTATACGGGCCCGCTGCAGCAGCCGGGAAACTCACTTTCGTTCGGCGCACGGGAGGAATCTCAACCACCCAGTTGATCCAGCGGGTGCTCGAGGCGGCCGCCTCGCGAAATGAATGACCGGATCTGCCGCGATCAGGGTGGGGAATCGTGGAGTCGGTGTGCCAGTGCCGGCCTGCGGCGAACTCGCCACCACACCTCGACGAGGATCGGTGGCAGCGCGATCGCGGCGCCGGCGAACGCAAGTGCCCGGGTGCGCCGTTGCTGGATTTCTTCACGTAGTTCTTCGTAGGTGGCCTGGTGTTCGATGACGTCGCCGCGGGACCGTACGCATTCGTCGCCGGGCCCGATCAGGACATCGTGGTTGGCCGGGTTGGCCTCGAAGCAGGCGATCCTGGTCGGCTTCAGTTCCCAGTTGACGCGGTCCCAGTCGACGTCGATCCACGACTGCGACGTGCACACGTCGCCTGAGCAGGAGGTTCGCACCGGCAGCTCCCAGCCGGAACGCAGCATGAGAGCGCCGACGAACAAGCCCAGCAGGACAGAGCTGAGAGAGACGACCGCGCGCATGTCAGGTTGGACCGCCGACAGTCGTGCCTGGTTCCACCAGCGGCCCTCCAGAATGATCCATCCTACGCTCGCCTCGGCGTGCACCAGCGAGACGAACGCAAACTGCGTTGTCTACGTCGGTCCCATGTGGGTCTTCGAGCGGGCTCACCTCGTCGAAGATCAGACGCATTCAGCTGTCGCCGAGCGGGCGTCAGGGGGCCGCACCGGCGAGATTGACACCGTCAGGCGACGGTCGATGTGCGGGTGACAGGTGGTGGTCGCTAATGTCGACGATCTCACCGTGTGGTACCGACTGCACAGGCCATCTCCTGCCGCAAAAGCACCGCCTTCTCGTCGCGGTCGCACAACAGCAGCACTTTGAACGGGACGCCCCTGCCGTCCGGCCTGCCGAGCGGGTTAGCCCAGTGGTGCACGGCCCGGGACAGGATCCGGAACATCGTGCGCTGATCCTCGGCACTGCTCGACAGCAACCGGGGCGCGTTCTCGACAACGATCAGGTACCCGTCTGCAGGCAACCAGTTCAGATCCCGGAGACAGTCGGACAATGCGTCCCAGTTCCAGCCGAAGTAGCCAGGAAAGAGCAACGCGTCGGAGAACTCGTAGAAGGCGTGGTCGGCATCCGTCATCTTCGTTCCGTCAAGCCGGGCGACGACGAACCTGCCCGTTGCCGGTAGCACCGCTGCCAACTCCACCAGGGCACTGCGCGAGCAGACCGCAAGCTGACCAGTGGAGTCGTTCCACCAGTCGTTCACCATTCAGCCCCACCGGGGCTGACGTGGTTCCACGACCTCTGCGGCCCCGCGCATGCCGTGTCTCCCATGGTCATCAGTGTCGCCGGGAGGGCAGCACAGTACAACGGCAGACCTCGACCGAATGACCGGATCTGCCGCGAGGTGGGCGCGTGGACGGTCGCTCTCCAGCATCGTGACGATCGATGTCGGGGCTGCTTCAGATCTCGAAGTCCTCTGCCCACCGCTCCCATTCGACATCGCTGAGGCCAGCCGGCGCTCCTTGAGAGGACGGCAGCGTGGCATCGTCTTGCAACCACACGATTACCAGCTGCGAGCGATGGAGTACAGGATCCTTGCCGTCATTGACGGGCCCTGACGAGAACCGTCCCATCACGATCACTGATGGGAGCGACTCAACCGGCCCGAACGGCAGCGAACCAGCACCCTGGTCTGACTCCTGGGTGCGTGGAGGGTCGATAACGTGGACCGGTGCGCCGGGCAGGACACGCGCCGCTCGCTTCGCCAAGCCGCCCATGATCATGTCGTTCAGTCGCCGCATCGGGTAGCCCTCGATCAACCCTCCGTACGTCAACACCAGATGCACCTCGGTCAGTGTGATGTCACGCCCGTTGGGCAACACAACCAGTGCCAAGTCCACAGCCGTGGAAGGTACGTGATACCCGTGACGGCACCGCCGCTCGCCCGCCTCGCCCCGCTCGCCCGCCTCGCCCCGCTCGCCCGCCTCGCCCCGTGTGCCCGGCGCGCTGTCATGCCGCAGATAGTGAAAGCTGTGACGTGCCCGTGCGCGGTGCTGAGGTGAGGTTGAATGGCCCCCGTGCCAAGCATGAGTCGGTCCCGGTACGCCGGCGTTCTCGCACATCACGACGACAAAGTCGTTCTCGTGTACGAGGAGTACCCACGGTGGGGCGGCCCCTACTGGAACATCCCGAGCGGGCGCATCGAGGACCACGAGACGCCGTTTGAGGGCGCCTGCCGAGAGTTGGCCGAGGAGACAGGTCTGGTCGTCGCAACCGCGGACCTCGTTCTTCATGGCACGGCGGCGGTGACCGGAGCAGTCACCGTCAGCCGGGTGTGGAACTTCACCGTCGACGTGGTGGATCCGACCCTGCACGTCCGCGACCCAGACGGTCTGATTCAGGAGGCCCGCTGGTTCCCCGTCGAAGAAGCAAGCCGCTTGCTTCATGAGTTGCCCTACCGGCCGCTGTCGGAGCCGTCAGTTGCGGTCCTCACCCGTCAGGCTCAGCCGGGCGCCCATTGGGCGTATTCCGATCCGGAAGCGGAGCCGGTTGTCACCTACCCCAACGGGTGAAGGACATTTGCCACGTCCCTGTCCTGCTGATGACCAAGATGCCCCGAGACCTTGCTGGACCGCGGCGACGAGCCCCGCGGACGGACTACAGCATGTTCGCCTCCCGAACCGTTCTCGATCTCTGTCGTTTACCGGATCTGCCGCTGACATGGCGCGCCAGTCTTCCCAATACCGTCACTGTCGGTCCGGCATCCAGGTCGGCCGCCGCGCCGTCAGACCATGATCGTTGGCTGCAGAACTGGCCGCCAGTACCAGGGTCGACGTGACTCACCGTGATTACTGGACCGGCTATCAACGCGAATACAAGACAGTTGGATTACCTGACCCTGCCAGTCGGACGGGCCTCACGACCGCGCCTCCCGATCCACCAACCCCGCCAACGCCCGATTGGTACGGTTGGACCGCACCGCCGCGCGCTGCTGCCCGGCCGTCACCTCGATGTACGTCTGCGACGACGCCAACGACGCGTGACCCAGCAACCGCATGATCTCCGCCGCACTCGCGCCGTCCTCCGCCAACCGCGTCGCGAAGGTGTGCCGCAGCGCGTGCAACCGCGCCCCGCGCGGCACCCGGTCGGTGATGCCCGCCCGCCGGTAGCAGGACTCCACGAGGTACTGCAGCCCACCCCGGCGCAGCGGTTCACCCTGACGGTCCACCAGCAGCGGCGCGTCCGGCCGCACCGTCCGCGACCCGAACCGGCGGACCCGGCTGTCCAGGTAGCCCACCAGCACCCCGTCCAGTTCCGGCTCGATCGGCACCACCCGCGGCCGACCGCCCTTGCCGGCCACGTCGACCCGCCGCTCGCCCGCCCGGCCCGTCAACGACCCCACCCGCAGCGCCAGCAGCTCCGACAGCCGCAGCCCCGCGCAGAGCGCCAACGCCAGCACCGCCAGGTCGCGCTCCGGCCACGGGTCGCGCTGCCGGCCCTCCTGCCGGGCCACCGAGGCGAGCAACTGCTCGGGGGTGTCCGCGCCGCGTAGCGGCTTGGGCTGGGGGAGCGGTGCCCGGGGACGACCGACCGCCGGCATCGGGTTGCCGGCGACCACCCCGTCGGCGACCAGGAAGGAGAAGAAGCTGTTCCAGGTGGACCAGGCCCGGTGCACCGACGCGGCCGCGCGGGGAGCGGCGAACCGGGCGAATGCCGCGCGCATGACGCGGGCGGTGAGGGCGGCGACGGGCAGCGCGTCGAGGGGGAGGGGAGGGGTGGTTTCCTCGGCCGCCAGCGCGGCGACGGCGCGCAGGTCCCGCCGGTACGCCTCCAGCGTGTGGGGGGAGGGCTTGCGGGTGGCGCGGGCCGTCAGGAACTCCTCGATCAGCCGCTGTACCGATTCGTCCTGTTTGTCATGCATAAGCGATATTATGCATGACTTTCGGGTTGGCCGACAACTGAGGGGGAGAGCATGCGGCGGTACGTACTGACGGGCGCGCCGGGAGCGGGCAAGACGACACTCGCCGACGCGCTGCGCTGACGCGGGTGGGACGTCGTGGCCGAGGCGGCCACGACGTCATCGCGGCGGAGTAGGAGCGGGGCGTCGCCGAACCGTGGCAGGAGGAGGGATTCGTCGACGCGGTGGCAGGGCTCCAGCGGGAGCGCCGTGAGGCGTCCGGGGCGTGCGGGTCGGTGCAGGTCCACGACCGGTCGCCGCTGTGCACGTTGGCTCTCGCGCGGTACCTGGGGCGCCCGCCGGGACGCGTGCTCACCGAGGAGTTGCAGTGGGTGCTGCGCGACGGCGCCTACCAGCGGCAGGTGTTCCTGGTCGAGCCGCTGGGCTTCGTGACGCCCAGCGCCGCCCGCCGGATCGGCTACGCCGAGTCGCTGGCGTTCGCCCGCGTGCACGAGGAGGTCTACCGGGCGCACGGCCATCATCTGATCGCGGTGCCGCCCGCGCCGGTACGCGTACGGGTCGCGCTGGTGGAAGCGCACCTGCGGCGCCTCGCCGAACTGCCGTCCGAGGGAGTGCCCGATCCAGCTTACTTGACATAATGTGCATTATCGAATCGGGGTTACGGCAGGTGGAGCGGCTTCGGAGACGCGTTGTACCGGCGGCGGGCCCTGCGGACGCCGCCTCGACGACACCCGGTCGGCCGTCTCCTCGCGGATCCGTGCACCGAACCCGACCCCCGCGCGACCCGCGAGCCGAAAGCGCCAGGCGCTGGTGAACGGCTCGATCGCAGCCGAACCCCGCTGGCACCACCGCCCGGGGCCGACGGGGCGTGCTCACGGCGGACCCACCTGGATCCGCCGTGAGCACACAACCCGGGCCCCCGTCGGCGCCCGTCGTAACACCGACCGTCACCCAGCGAGGTGATTCGATCCCCCACCGTCATCGCGGAACGCGAGTGCGTCCCGCGAACTCCTCGGCGAGCGCGGGCCGCTCCCCCGGCCGCGACCTCGCCGCGTACGCTGCCGCACCTGCTCAGCGGTCCTCGGCGCGAGGCCAGCGCCCGTCAGTGTCCTCGGTGTCAGGCGCCGACGTAGGCGGCGAGGTGCTCGCCGGTGAGGGTGGAGCGCGCGGCGACCAGGTCGGCGGGGGTGCCCTCGAAGACGATCCGGCCGCCGTCGTGGCCCGCGCCGGGGCCGAGGTCGACGATCCAGTCGGCGTGCGCCATGACGGCCTGGTGGTGCTCGATGACGATGACGGACTTGCCGGAGTCGACGAGGCGGTCGAGCAGGGCGAGCAGTTGCTCGACGTCGGCGAGGTGCAGGCCGGTGGTCGGTTCGTCGAGGACGTAGACGCCGCCCTTCTCGGCCATGTGGGTGGCGAGCTTGAGTCGCTGGCGCTCGCCGCCGGAGAGGGTGGTGAGCGGCTGGCCGAGGCTGAGGTACCCCAGCCCGACGTCGGCGAGTCGGGTCAGGATCGCGTGGGCGGCCGGGATGCGGGCGTCGCCGGCGCCGAAGAACTCCTCGGCCTCGGCGACCGACATGGCGAGCACCTCGGCGATGTTCCGGCCGCCGAGCGTGTACTCCAGCACAGACGTCTGGAAGCGCTTGCCCCCGCACTCCTCGCACGTGGTCTCGACGGTCGCCATGACGCCCAGGTCGGTGTAGATGACGCCGGCGCCGTTGCAGGTGGGGCAGGCGCCCTCGGAGTTGGCGCTGAACAGCGCCGGCTTCACGCCGTTGGCCTTCGCGAACGCCTTGCGGATGGGGTCGAGCAGGCCGGTGTAGGTGGCCGGGTTGCTGCGTCGTGAGCCGCGGATCGCGCCCTGGTCGATGACGACCACACCGTCGCGGCCGGCGACCGAGCCCTGGATGAGTGAGCTCTTGCCGGAGCCGGCGACGCCGGCGATGACGCAGAGCACGCCGAGTGGGATGTCGACGTCGACGTCGCGCAGGTTGTGCTCGGTGGCGCCCCGGATCTCCAGCGCGCCGGTGGGGGTGCGCACGGTCGCCTTGACGGTGGCCCGGTCGTCGAGGTGGCGGCCGGTGACGGTGCCGCTCCCCCGCAGGCCCTGCACGGTGCCTTCGAAGCAGACCGTTCCTCCCTGCGTGCCGGCGCCGGGGCCGAGGTCGACGACGTGGTCGGCGATCGTGATCGTCTCGGGCTTGTGCTCGACGACGAGCACGGTGTTGCCCTTGTCGCGCAGTTGCAGCAGCAGGTTGTTCATCCGCTGGATGTCGTGCGGGTGCAGGCCGATGGTGGGCTCGTCGAAGACGTAGGTGACGTCGGTGAGGGAAGATCCGAGGTGGCGGATCATCTTGGTGCGCTGCGCTTCGCCGCCGGACAGGGTGCCGGCCGGGCGGTCGAGCGAGAGGTAGCCCAGGCCGATCTCCTCGAACGAGTCGAGCAGGTGTTGCAGCCCTTTGAGTAGGGGGGCCACCGAGGGTTCGTCGAGTTCGCGTACCCATCCGGCGAGGTCGCTGATCTGCATGGCGCAGACGTCGGCGATGCTCTTGCCCTTGATCTTCGAGGAGCGGGCCTCGGGGCTGAGCCGGGTTCCTTGGCAGTCCGGGCAGGTCTGGAAGGTGACCGCCCGCTCGACGAAGGCCCGGATGTGCGGTTGCAGGGCGTCGACGTCCTTGGAGAGGAACGACTTCTGGATCTGCGGGATGATTCCGGCGTACGTCAGGTTGATGCCGTCGACCTTGATCTTGGTGGGCTCCCGGTGGAGCAGGTCGTGCAGTTCCTTCTTGGTGAACTTGCGGATCGGCTTGTCGGGGTCGAAGTAGCCGCAGCCGCGGAAGATGCGGCCGTACCAGCCGTCCATGCTGTAGCCGGGGATCGTGATGGCGCCCTCGTTGAGGGACTTGTCGGCGTCGTAGAGGGCGGTGAGGTCGATGTCGTTGACGGTGCCCATGCCCTCGCAGCGCGGGCACATGCCGCCGAGGCGGTGGAAGGTGGCCTTCTCGGCCTTGGTCTTGTTGCCGCGCTCGACGGTGATCGCGCCGCTGGCTCTCACCGTGGGGATGTTGAAGGAGTACGCGTTGGGCGAGCCGATGTGTGGCTGGCCGAGTCGGCTGAACAGGATGCGCAGCATGGCGTTGGCGTCGGTGGCGGTGCCGACGGTGGATCGCGGGTTGGCGCCCATCCGCTCCTGGTCGACGATGATCGCCGTGGTCAGCCCGTCCAGCAGGTCGACCTCCGGTCGGGTGAGCGACGGCATGAAGCCCTGCAGGAAGGCGCTGTAGGTTTCGTTGATCATCCGCTGTGACTCCGCGGCGATCGTGCCGAACACCAGCGAGCTCTTGCCCGAGCCGGAGACGCCGGTGAACACCGTCAGCCGGCGCTTCGGGATCTCGACGCTGACGTCCTTGAGGTTGTTCACGCGGGCGCCCTGTACGCGGATCAGGTCGTGGCTGTCGGCGACGTGCGGCGCGGGTGCCTGCGTGTCAGTCCTCGTGGCCGTGCTCATCGTGTCTCCATCTGTTGCGGGGTCGCGTTCGGCGCCGCGACCGGGTCATCCGTGCGGGTGCGGCGTCGCCGCAGGGCTCAGCGCAGTTCGTTGATGCGGATGAGGTTGCCGGTGGGGTCGCGGAAGGCGCAGTCGCGGACGCCGTACGGCTGTGCGGTCGGTTCCTGGACGACGTCGGCGCCGCTGGCCTGCAGTCGGTCGAAGAGGCCGTCGAGGTCGTCGGTGGCCAGGGTGATGGCGGTGTAGCTGCCCTTGGCGATCAGTTCGAGGATCGTCTGGCGCTCGTCGTCGGTGATGCCGGGGTCGGCGGCCGGCGGGTGCAGGACGATGGACGTGCCCAGCTGGTTGGGGGGACCGACGGTGATCCAGCGCATCCCGTCGTATCCGACGTCGTTGCGGACCTCGAAGCCGAGGGTGTCGCGGTAGAAGGTCAGGGCGGCCTCCGCGTCGGTGTGCGGGAGGAAGGCGTAGTGGATGGTGATGTCCATGGCGGTCAGGCTAGTTGCGGCTGCGTGGCCCGTGCTTCTCGATTCCTGATCGGTCTGGTCACCTGTTTCGCCAGGCACGGCGGCATCTCCGTCGTCGCGTGGGCGCTGCGGGCCCGGTAGGTGCTCGGCGGCACGCCGACGAGTTCGGTGAAGCGCGTGCTGAAGGTGCCCAGAGAGGAGCAGCCGACCGCGAAACAGACTTCGGTGACGCTGAGGTCGCCGCGGCGCAGCAGCGCCATGGCGCGCTCGATGCGCCGCGTCATCAGGTAGGCGTACGGCGACTCGCCGTAGGCGAGGCGGAACTGGCGGCTGAGGTGTCCGGCCGACATGTTGACCCCGCGGGCGAGCGCCTCGACGTCCAGCGGTTGTGCGTACTCCCGGTCGATCCGGTCGCGGACGCGGCGCAGCCGGGCGAGGTCGCGCAGGTGTTGGGCTGCGGCGTCTCTGCTGGTCACGTGCAAGATCGTGCCACGTCACGGCGGAGTTGCCCAGCAGCGCCGGCGGCCTGCCGCCGCGGTGTGCCCGGGCGGGTGTATCGGGTGGTGTCGGGGCGGGTCCGTCTGGAAGGCTCTGCGGCCCGGAGGTGTGAGCGTGGGCGCGGATGCCGAGATCTTCGTGTTCGACTACGGGCGCTATCGCGGCGAGGTCGTGCCGGCGCTGGTGGAGCTGCTGCGCACCGGTGAGGTGGTGCCGTGGCTCGGTGAGGTGTTCCGGTCCGCGGCGGCGATGGGTGGGTACGGCTACGGCGTGCTGTGGCCGCGGTTGGCGGCGCAGCTGCGGGTGCGGCCCACGGATCTCGCGCGGTACTGCACGTGGCTCGGTCGCGACCTGCGCTACGTCGGGACGGAGCGGGTGGACCGGGCCGTCGGCGAGCAGCTGGCCTGCCCGTCGGGCACGTGTCCGGAGCGGGTGCGGTGCCGGTTCCACCGCGATGGTGGCCGGCACGCCGTCGAGGAGTTGAACGCGTTGCACGAGGCGCTGGTGGCGGTGTGCTGTCTCGGGCCGGCGCAGTTCCTCGGGCGCTCGATCACCCCGGCTTACTACCTGCCGTTGTTGGCGCGTCAGGGCGTGCCCGACGACGATCCGTTGCGGGGTCTGCTCGGCGCGCTCGCCACGCGCGGGGCGGCGTGGGGTTACCAGTTCGGCCGTACCGAGGGGATCCATGGTTGGCTGACCAGCGCCGAGACCGCCGAGCTGTCGGCGCGCCTCGGGCGACTGGACCTGCCGCGGTACGAGCCGACGTTCGCCGCGATGGCGGAGTGGTCGAAGCGTGCCGGGTCGGCGCAGCGCGAGTGGCGGGGTGTGAGCCTGTCGTTCGTGCGGACGGTGGCCACGGTCGCTGCCGGGGCCGGTCGGGGGTTGTTGTGGGGCAACGACGTGTGTCCGGATGTCTGGCGCGATGTGTGCGGCCTGTCGTCAGGGTGAGGCCCGCCCGGATCTGAGCTGGTGCGGAGGGTCGGCTCCGCCGCGTCGGTGCCCGTGTCCGGCCGGCGTGGGGCCGCATGTCGCGCTGCGGCTCCACGCCAATCGGCCGTCGGGTCTCGGCGCGCCAGCCGCGCTGTGCCCGGGCTGGCCGGATGCCGGGTCAGGCCGGATGCCGGATCAGGCCGGGTTGGAGCGCGTGGCGCAGGCGTCGGGCCTCGGTGACGAGGCGGCCGGACCCGCCCCGGTCGGCGACGTCGGCCAGGCCGGGCACCTCGATGCGGGCGCCGGTCGTGGTGGCCGTCTCGGCGGCCAGGCTCAGCAGGTCGGGCAGGCCGCGCGGGGGCTTGGGTGCGGTGAGTGCCGCCGGTAGTGCGGCGGCGATCAGCCGCCACACGGTCAGGGGCGCTCCGGCCAGGGCGGCGTCGCGGAGCGGTTCGAGGGCCCTGGACAGCTTCACCATGTGCCCGGCGACCAGCTGGCCCAGGTGCTCGCCCGTTGCGGTGGCGTCGAGCTGCCCGGCTGCGGCGAGGGCGAGCAGGGCGTCGAGGGCGGCGATCCGGTCGGCGCCGTGCCGGGCCCCGAGGCCGTAGGCCAGGGCGAGGTCGAGGGCGGCCCCGCCGGGGCCGGTGCTCTCGGCGAGCAGCGGCAGCATGGTGGCGCCGTCGCGTTGGTCCATGTCGGCGGCGCTGGCCACGATCGGCAGGGCGTACGCGGCGACCACTGCCCTGTGCCCCGGCAGGATCGACGGCCACAGGTTCGCCCAGCCGGAGTGTTCGACGCCGATCGGTGCCGGGTCGGCGGTCAGCAGGCCGTACCGGTCGTCGTGTCCGTCGGGTGGGCGCAGCTCGACGGTGAGGCGCTTCGGCGGCAGTTGGTCGTACTCCCAGTCGTAGCCGTTCTTACGGGGTCGTCGGGTGAGGGTGGTGACCCGCATGAGCGGTTGCGGCAGGCCGCCGGCGCGCAGCCAGGTGGCGAGCCGCTCCCCCGCCGGGGTGCCCAGCGCGGCGGCCTTGCCGGCCACGGCGTCGTCGGTGTCGGTGGGCAGGCGCAGCAGCGCCTGGGTGAGGTCCCAGTGCCAGGGTGTGCGGTCGCCGAGCGCCGCGAGGCGCTCGGTCAGGGCGAGGGGGTCGAGGGTGCCGTTGGCGTGGGTGGGGGTGGCGAGCAGCCCGGGGTGTCCCGGCTCGTTGAGGTGCGCGCCGATCTCGGCGAGGCGGGCTCGGAGCAGCCGGTGCGGTGGGGGTACCCGGGGGTCGGTGGCGAGCAGTTCGGGGGCGCGGGTGCTGCGGTCGGTGCGGCGTAGCGCGGCGAGCAGCGCCTCCCATCGGCTGCGTCGGCGGGCCTGCTGGTCGGTGGCTGCGGCGGTGGTGAGGACGTCGACCACCACCTCGCACAGGCAGAGGGGGTCGTAGCGGTGTTCGTTGCCCCAGGACCAGTGTCGGCGTGCGATGACGGGGGCGAGGGCGGCGTGCACGCGTGCGCCGTCGGTGGCGGTGAGCCGGACCAGTGCGTCGAGGATGCGGTCCAGCGGTGCGCCCTGCGACTGCGTGCCGAGCAGGGCGGCTGTCTCTTCGGCGAGTTCGTCGACGTCGGTGATCGGGGCGGGTGCCGGCGCGGGCGGCGCGGGTGGGGGCAGGTCGTCGCCGCGTGGCCGGGCGGTGGCGGGGCCGGCCGCTGTGGCGTCGAGGCCGTGGCGGGCGGTGAGGGCGTGGGCCCGGTCGCGCAGTTCGGCGGCGGGGTGTTCGGTGGCGATCGCGATGACCTCGGCGATCTCCCGGGTGCGGTCGCGGTGCTGGCGGGCGAGCCGGTCGAGCCAGGTGAGCTGGGCCCGTACGAGGGTCTTGTCGGGTCGGGTGAGCACGTCCCGGGAGGTGTCGAGGAGGGCGTCGAGGTCCGGGGCGGGCAGGTCCCGGAGGGCCTTCTGCGCCATCGTGGCGACCGGTGCCGGTGCGTCAGTGAGCAGGCGCAGGTAGTCGGTGGCGCGGGCGGCGACTTCGGCGGTGGTGGGCGCCAGTTCGGTGAGCAGGGTGGTGAAGGCGCGCAGCGCCGCGGTGCGGTCGCCGCGCAGGAGCCGGCCGAGCGCGCCGTCGATCAGCGTGCTCCGGTCGACGATGCCGTCGGCGGCGAGGCGGGCCAGTGCGGTCGGCAGGGGGTGGCGTCGGCGTTCCTCCCAGGTGGTGACGACCTCGTCGAACATCATCGGTGCGCCGAGGCCGTCGACCTCGAAGAGCCGGGGCAGCATGGTGGCGAGGAACGGGTCGTCGCGTAGCCGGTCTTCCACGGGTGCCGGTTGTGCGTGGCGTCGCCGCTGCGGCGAGGCCACCGAGTTCAGCCACAGTTCGACGAACCGGTCGTGGGTCGGCGCGGTGGTGCCCGTGGCGTGCAGGAGCGCGGCGATGAACCGCCACCGTTCGATCCAGGTCTGCTGGGTGACCTTCGTGGCCAGCCGGTGGGCGAGGTCGCCGAGCCAGGTGATGCCGCGCTCGTCGGCGACGCGCACGACGAGGGCGGCGGCGCGTTCGCCGTCGGGGTTGACCGTGTTGCGGGCGAGGATGGTGGCGGCCTGTGCGGCGCTGGGCAGGCAGCCGACCACGGCGACGGCCAGGGCGGCGCCCGCGCCGGGCGTCCAGCGGGTGGAGTTCTGCCGCTGTTTGCACCAGGTCGTCAGGTTGGTGCCGATTTCCCGGCGGCGTTGCTCGGGCAGCCCGGCGAGGGCGGCTGCGATCTGGTCGGCGGCGCCGTGTGGGATCAGGTCGAACAGGTCGCTGGTGCCGCCGGCGGCGAGTTCGCGGTGGCGTCGTGCGGTGCTCTTGACGAAGAGCATCTGCTGTGCGCTGCTCACGCCCGCTCCTCGGCCTGGTGGGTGGTGAGCATCCGGGTGGCGAGCGCGTGCCGGCATGGTCCCCGTTGCCCGCGGTGCTTGGCCCACCAGGGGCAGGTGCAGGTGAGGTCGCCGTCGGGCAGGCGGCGGACCCGGTAGACCTGGTCGCCGCTGTGGATGGTGGCGGTCGTGCCGTCGAGGGTGACGGCGCCGGCGTCGAGCAGTGCCCGGGCGCCGACCAGGCGGGGGTTGTCGCGTTCGGCGCGGCCCGCGTCGTAGGGCATGACCCGGTGGAAGTACGCGGCTTCGGAGACGTCGTAGCCGACGCGGCCGGCGGTGCCGAGCTGGGCGAGCGCGGCCCGGACGCGGGTCGGGTCGAGGCCGGTGTCGGTGGCCAGCCGGTCCACGTCGATGGTGGGGTCCCAGGAGAGTACGGCGGCGACGAGGTTGGCGTCGTCGACCACGTCGTCGCCGGCCAGCGCGGTGAGGGCGGCGCCTTCGCCGGAGAATCCGCGGTACGGCTCGGGTGAGAGGGTGAGGGAGAGGCGCAGCGCGCCGGTGTCCAGTTCCCAGGTGCTCGGCACGGGTGCCGCGCCGGCGGCGACGGTCGGCCCGTAGACGCGCAGGGTCTGGGCGAAGCGGAGCATGCCGCGCAGCGCGGTCAGTCGGCTCGCTCCGGCCAGGCAGACGGCGCCGGGGACGGGGCGGGAGGTCAGCCGCAGTGACCGGCCGGCCGGCACCGCCCAGAGGATCGACCGGTCGCTGGTGGTGGGTAGTCGGCGCAGGAACGTCGCCGCCTCGGTGGCGGGGATCTCGGCGCGGGGTTCGAAGGCGGCGGCCAGGATCTGCACCTCGGCGAAGCCGCGCAGCCAGCGTGCCGGCAGTGGGACCTTCTTCTCCACGATGGGGCCGTCGAGGGTGGAGACGGTCAGGTCGTCGGGGCCGACGTTGAGGTGCAGCGGGTCGAGGCTGCCGACGCGGGCCAGTGCCTCGCGCAGCGGGTTGTTGACGTCGACGTTGGTGGTGCCGTGTTCGACCACGTCGCCGTCGAGGCCGGCGGGCAGGGTGTCGAGGCGGGCGTAGACGCCGCAGCAGCCGGAGAAGGACTCGAACCGGAGCCGGTCGCGGCTGCCGGTGACGACCGGGTCGAGGCTGGCGGGGCTGACGGGCCGGTGGTAGCGGGTCCGGGCGACCTCGGCGACGGCGAGCAGGCCGGCGGCCGCCGCCTGTGGAGTGGTGAGGAATCCGGTGAAGAATCGGGGGTGGGGTGCGGGTCCGCCGCTGGTCTGCAGGCCGAGGCCGCCGTGTCCGAGGGTGGAGGATCCGAGGTACCGGTAGGTCTGCACTGCGCTCACGTCCGGGGACGGTAGAGGACGCCACCGACAGGAACCGGCCGCGTGGCCGGCGACGGGCTCAGGATCGGCTGGTGCGGGGGCGGCGGGCGAGGACGAGGGTGGTGCGCAGGCGCAGCACGACGGTGCCGCCGAAGTCGTCCACGAGGGTGCGCATCGCGGTGGCCGCCCGCGTCTGCTGCTCGGCGGTGCGCTGCCGGTAGGGGCCGAAGGTCTGCAGCAGGCGCAGGTAGCGGTCGGTGCTCAGGGGGAGGTCGCGGTGCAGGGTGTCGGCGCGCACGTCGGTGAACAGGTCGCTGGCGGTGATGTCGTGGTGGAACCAGTCGGCGCGGCGGCGGGTGGCGGTGGGGTCGATGGCGCGCAGCGTGGTGTCGACGGCGCGGGCCTGCGCGGGGTCGGCGTAGCCGTACTCGTGGCCGAAGACGGCGAGGGTGCCGCCCGGGGTGAGCGCGTCGTGGGCGCGGGCGTTGCGGGTGGCGGGGTCGAGCCAGTGCCAGGCCAACGCGCAGGCGAGCAGGGGCACGCCGCCGGTGGGTGGCTGCCACCGCTCGAAGGTGGAGGTGACGGCGTGGACCTGGGGGAAGGTGGCGGTGAGGCGGGCGGCCATGCGGGGGTCGGGTTCGACGCAGGTGACGGGCGCGCCGAGGCGCAGCAGCACGGCGGTGCCCTTGCCGGTGCCGGCGCCGATCTCGGTGACGGTGTCGGGGGTGCCGCCGTGGTAGTCGTGGATGAGGTCGGCGAGGGCGGTCGGGTAGTCGGGGCGCACGTCGTCGTAGAGGTCGGCGACGTCGCCGAAGACACCGGTCACGGGTGGCATCGTCGCACGGGTGGCAGCGGGTCCGTTGGGGGCGGTGACGGGTCAGAGGCCGCCGGCGACGCGCAGGACGGTGCCGGTGGTGTAGGTGGCGTCGGGGCCGAGCAGCCAGGCGATGGCGCCGGCGACCTCGTCGGGTTCGCCGGGGCGGCCCAGGGGGATGCGGGCGGCGGCCTGGTCGGGGCGGTCGGGTTGGCCGGAGAGGGCGTGGATGTCGGTGCGGATGATGCCGGGGGCGACGGCGTTGACGCGGATGCCGCGGGGGGCGAGTTCCTTGGCGAGGCCGGTGGTGAGGGTGTCGGTGGCGGCCTTGACGGCGGCGTAGTGGACGTACTCGCCCGGGCTGCCGAGGGTGGCGGCGACGGAGGAGACGTTGACGATGGCGGCGCCGCGGCTCATGCGGCGGGCGGCCTGCTGGGCGCAGAGGACGTAGCCGATGAGGTTGACGTCGACGACGTGGCGCAGGTCGGCGGGGTCGAGGTCGACGAACGCGCCGATGGGGCTGGTGACGCCGGCGTTGTTGACCAGGCCGGTGATCGGGCCGAGGGTGGCGGCGGCGTCGAACAGGGCGGTGACCTGGTCGGGGTCGCGGGTGTCGGCGGGGACGGCGAGGCCGCGTACGCCGGTGGCTTCGAGGTCGGCGAGCACGGTGGTGGCGGCGGTGCGGTCGCGGCGGTAGCTGAAGGCGACGTGGTGGCCGGCGTGGGCGAGGCGGCGGGCGGTGGCGGCGCCGATGCCGCGGCTGCCGCCGGTGATGACGGTGACCGGTTTCAATGTGCCTCTCCCCTGTTGTGGCTGCGGGGCCGACGCTACCGGGGCGGGTTCGTCGGTCGGCGCATAGGCTCGGGCGCGTCGGTGGACGGTGACGTGGAGGTGCGCGGTGGCGGGTGTGGGTGTCGGGGACGTGGTGGCGGACTTCGAGTTGCCCGACGAGACGGGTACGCCGCGGCGGCTGTCGGAGCTGCTGGCCACCGGGCCGGTGGTGCTGTTCTTCTATCCGGCGGCGATGACCCGGGGGTGCACGGCGGAGAGCTGTCACTTCCGGGACTTGGCGGCGGAGTTCGCGGCGGTGGGCGCGACCCGGGTGGGGATCAGCCGGGATCCGGTGGCGAAGCAGGCGGAGTTCTCCCGGCGGCACGGGTTCGACTATCCGTTGCTGTCGGATGCGGACGGTGTGGTGGCGGACCTGTTCGGGGTGCGGCGGCGGCTGCCGCTGGGCGCGCTGAGCACGCGGCGGATGACGTTCGTGATCGGCACCGACCGGCGGGTGGTCGAGGTGATCCACAGTGAGCTGAACATGAACGACCACGCGGACGCGGCGTTGCGGGCGCTGGGGGGTTGATCTTCCGCTTGTCGGGGCGGGCTGGTATCAAGGCAGGCATCTGAACAGGTGTACGAGGGAAGAGGTTGCTGATGGGTGCTGCTGGCCAGGGTTTGTCCACTGACGAGGTGCAGAGCATCCGGGAGGCGCTGGCGGCGGGCCGCAAGCCGAAGGTGGTGTTCACCGCCTCGGCCGGCCAGATCGCCGGGCAGGTGGGTCAGGTGGTGGAGCTGACCGACCCGGCGGTCTCGGACGAGTTCGTGGTGGTCCGGTTCGGTCGCGACGAGTTGCCCTTCTCCCCCGCCGACGTGGCGGTGGCGCCGCGGGGCGCCGGGCGCAAGGCTGCGGAGCCGCAGCCGGAGCCGCAGGAGCAGGAGCAGGTGCAGGCGGCGCCGGCGGAGCCGGAGTTCGTGCTGGACCGGGTGCCGCAGCAGCGGCGGGAGGAGCCGAAGGTGGAGACGGTGGAGGCGAAGCCGGCGGCGCGGCGGCCGGTGAAGGCGGTGAAGCCGAAGGGCCCGGCGGGGCTGACGGTGACGCTGGCGTACGCCGACGGTGAGTGGACGGTCGCGGCGCAGCAGGGCAGCAAGTCGCTGGCGAAGCCGTACGTGGTGAAGCCGGCGGAGGCGCTGCGGATGGTGGCGCTGGTCGACGTGCCGGGCGTGCACGAGGCGGTGGAGCAGATCATGGCCGCCGAGCGGGCCGAGGCGGAGCAGCAGGCGGAGAAGCTGCGCGCGGAGCTGGCGGAGATCGAGGCGCGTCTGGCGGAGTTGCGCGAGGCGCGCTGACGCCGGGGCGGGGTGCGGCCACGGGGCCGACGCGGCAGGGGTGTCGTGTCGGCCCCGTGGCCGGTGCGGGTGGCGGCGGCGGGGCCCGCGGCCACCCGGCGGGGGCGGGTCAGTGTCGCGGGATGTGGGCCACGCCGATGCGCTTGCGGAACACCCAGTACGTCCAGCCCTGGTAGGCCAGCACGATCGGGGTGAACACCACCGCCACCCAGGTCATGATCTTCAGGGTGTAGGGGGTGGAGGCGGCGTTGGTGGCGGTCAGCGTGCCGGCGGCGTCCGCGGTGGAGGGCAGCACGTTCGGGAAGAGCGCCGCGAACAGCGTCGCCACGGCCAGCGCGATGGCCACGGCGGTGCCGGTGAACGCCCAGCCCTCGCGGCGGGCGCGGGCGGCGGCGAGGCCGCCGAGCAGCGCCAGGGCCGCGCCGACGGCGAACACGACGGCGGCGGTGCTGGAGCGGATGTTCAGCGTCCAGGTCAGGAACGCCACCGCGAGGGCGGCGGCGGCCACGCCAAGGCGCATTGCGAGCGCGCCGGCGCGCTCGCGTACCTCGCCGACGGTTTTGAGGGCGATGAACACGGCGCCGTGGGTGAGGAATAGCGCCGCGGTGGTCGCGCCGCCGAGCAGGGCGTACGGGTTGAGCAGGTCGAGCAGTCCGCCGATGTACTCGTGCTCGGCGTCGAGCGGCACGCCGCGCAGGATGTTGGCGAACGCGACGCCCCACAGCACGGCGGGCACGACGGAGCCGACGAAGATGGCGTTGTCCCAGCGGCGCTTCCAGGACGCCTCGGGGCGCTTGTGGCGGTATTCGAAGGCGACGCCGCGGATGATCAGGGCCAGCAGGATCAGCAGCAGCGGCAGGTAGAAGCCGGAGAAGAGGGTGGCGTACCACTCGGGGAAGGCGGCGAACATGGCGCCGCCGGCGGTGATGAGCCAGACCTCGTTGCCGTCCCAGACGGGGCCGATGGTGTTGATCAGGACGCGGCGTTCCCGGTCGTCGCGGCCGAGTACGGGCAGCAGCATGCCGACGCCGAAGTCGAATCCCTCGAGGATGAAGTAGCCGGTGAACAGGACCGCGACGAGCAGGAACCAGATGGTGGTGAGTTCCACGGTTGTCTCCGGTGGTCAGTAGGCGAACGCGAGCGGGCGCTCGGCGTCGTCGTGGCTGTCGTCGATGTCGGGGTTCGGGGTGAGGTCGGGCACGCCGGCCTTGGCGTAGCGCAGCAGCAGCTTGACCTCGACGACGGCGAGGGCGGCGTAGATGAGGGTGAAGGCGGTGAACGAGGTGAGCACCTCGGTCAGCGAGACGCTGCGGGACACGCCGTCGCGGGTGAGCATCTCGCCGAAGACGATCCACGGCTGGCGGCCCATCTCGGTGAAGATCCAGCCGAAGGAGTTCGCGACCAGCGGCAGCAGGGGCATGACCAGGCCGGCGCGCAGCAGCCACTTGCTGGTGGGGGTGCGGCCCTTGCGTTGGCTCCAGAGCACCAGCAGGGCGATCGCGGCGGCGGCCATCCCGAAGCCGATCATGAAGCGGAAGCTCCAGTAGGTGACCGGGATGATCGGGGTGTAGCTGCCGGCGCCGTACTGGGAGGCGTACTGGGCCTGCAGGTCGTTGATGCCCTGCACGGTGCCGTTCGGGTCGCCGGTGCCGAGCCAGGACAGCAGGTGCGGGATCTTGAGGGCGAACAGTTCGCGGCTGCCGTCGAGGCTGCCGACGGTGAGTACGGAGAACGAGGCGGGGCTCTCGGTGGTGTAGAGGCCCTCGGCGGCGGCCATCTTCATCGGCTGCACCTGGGTCATGATCTTGCCCTGGATGTCGCCGGTGATGGCGACGGCGGCGGCGGAGACGAGGGTGACCCAGGAGCCGAACTTCGCGGCGAAGCGGTAGGCGGGGGTGTCGGCGCAGTCGCGGTTGCGCACCAGGTGCCACATGGCGACGGCGACCAGCAGCGAGCCGGCCACCAGGAACGCGCCGGCGATGGTGTGCGGGAAGGTGATCATGGCGACCTTGTTGGTCAGCACGGCCACGAAGTCGGTGAGTTCGGCGCGCCCGGTGTCGGGGTTGATGCGGTAGCCGACCGGGTTCTGCATGAACGAGTTCGCCGCGAGGATGAAGTACGCGCTGAGGTTGCTGCCGATCGCGGCGGCCCAGATGCTGGCCAGGTGCAGCCGCTTGGGCAGCCGGTCCCAGCCGAAGATCCACAGGCCGATGAAGGTCGACTCCAGGAAGAACGCGACCAGCGCCTCGATCGCCAGGGGGGCGCCGAAGATGTCGCCGACGAAGCGGGAGTAGTCGCTCCAGTTCATGCCGAACTGGAACTCCTGCACGATGCCGGTCACCACGCCCATGGCGAAGTTGATCAGGAAGAGCTTGCCGTAGAACTTGGTGAGCTTCAGGTACTTCTCGTCGCCGGTGCGGTGCCACAGCGTCTGGAGGATCGCCACCAGCACGGACAGGCCGATGGTCAGCGGCACGAAGAGAAAGTGGTAGACGGTGGTGACACCGAACTGCCAGCGGGCGACGTCCAACGCGTCCACCAGTAACCCCCAGGCTGTGCATACTACGAGACGTAGTAAATACTACTGCTCGTCGTAGAGAAATCGGCAGGGGCGGGCGGCCCTAACCGGCCCGGGACCAATGACCCTGATCACCTCTGCCGGACGGCCCGGCGATCACCGCGGCGCCGGGGCCGATCCGCGCCCCGGACCCCGCCACCCGGCCCGCGCGTGCGACCATTCCCGCTGATGGACACCGCCCACCCGACGTGGCAGCCGCCACTGATCTGGCGCACCGCGCAACTGCTCGCCCGCGTCGTCGTCGCGCTCGTGGCCCGCCTGGAGGTCAGCGGCGACGTGCCCGAGGCGCTGCGTCGGGGCCCGCTGATCCTGGCCGCCAACCACATCAGCCCGTTCGACCCGGTCGTGCTCGCCGCCGCCTGCCGGGCCCGGGGCGTCGCCCCCCGGATCATGGCCACCGGCGGGCTGTTCCGCACCCCCGTCATCGGCGCCGCGATGCGCCGCGCCGGGCACATCCGCGTCGACCGGGGCACCAGCGCCGTGCACCAAGCCCTCGACGACGCCGCCGCGGCCGTCGCCGGCGGCTCGGTGATCCTGGTCTACCCGGAGGGTCGCATCGGCCTGGACCCCGGCATGTGGCCCGAACGCGGCAAGACCGGCACCGCCCGCCTCGCCCTCGCCTGCGGCGCCCCGGTGATACCGGTCGCCCAGTGGGGCTCGCACGAGGTGGTGCCCTACCGCGCCCCGAAGGGGCTGCTGCGCGGCGTCGCCCGGGCGGTGTGGCGGCGCCCCGTGCTGCGGGTGCACTTCGGCGACCCGGTCGACCTGGCCGACGTCACCCCCGGCACGCCCGCCGCCGCCCGCCGCGCCACCGACCGGATCATCGACGCCATCACCGACAACCTCGCCCCGCTGCGGCCCGACGAACCCGACCGGCCCCGCCACGTCGACCCCGGCCGCCCCGCCGACACCAGCCGCTCCCACCGCCGCCGCCCCACCGCCTGAGCCCGAGCCTCGCCCCGGCTGCCGTCGGGACGAACCGGCCAGATGCCGTCCCGCCGGATCAACGCGGCGGCACGACCGCCGGGTGGTGGTGTTCAGCGGTGTTCTCGCTGGAGCGCGTGAAGCTGAACGCCCACGAGGTGCATCACCATCCGCCCTCGAAGAAGGCCAAGAGTGCCGGCGCCGGGTCCGCTGCGGTGGTCGTGTTCGCCACAACGACAACGATCACGACCAGCGACAACAACGCCGAGAGAACACCGAACGACCCCAACACGCGCCTCGTTCGCCTGTCGGACGACCCCGTTCTCGCAAACCTCTTCCACAACACCACACTCATGCCGATGAGGACGACCGCCACGATCGCAGCAACCACGGCCATCGCCACGTGATATCGAGAAAAGTCGCTGATCATCACCTCGAGGGCAGGCGGGGCTTGGTCACCCCCACTCAGGGAGTCAGCCAGCCGCTGCCTGACCTGGTCGAGCGTATCGGCGAGCTCTCCGTCGGTTTCACCGACCGCCAGCATCGGCAACAGCGAGGCGAAGGGCGCTACTGCACCCTGGACGTTGGCCATCACCGTCGCCGACGTGAACACCGCGAGCATCGTGACAAGAACGCCGGCCGACGCGAGGGCGGCCCTCCTCTCCGCCCCGAGACCGCCGGCCCGCAGGAACGCCTTCCAGAGAAGAACGCCGAGTGCGGCGAGCACGATCAGCAAGATCGCGGCGATCACGGCCTTGGCCACGTGGTAGCGGAACCAGTAATCGACAACCCCCTCCAGGCCCGGGGAGAAATCCCGATCGCCGGAACTCCAATAGTCGACGAATGCCTCGCGGAGGGCTTCGGTGAGGTCGCGCTTGTCGACGAAACCGCCGTCCGGCCCGCTCGCCGCCAGCGTGCGAGGGGCGACGACGAAGGCGGCGACGAGGGCCACAGCGAGGGCAACGAGCACAGCGAGTGCGCGACCGGAGATACCTGCGGATCGCGACGGGACTGCGGGACTGCGCAAGGAGGTTCCTTCGGCTCGATCGAGTGGGTGGACGGCGCACCGACCTGCAGGTTCGCCGGTTTGAGCGGTGTGGTGCAGCAGGGTCCCAGGACAGGGTGTTCGAGGCGCGGCTCTGCCGCAGCACGCGGGACCGGCTCCGCCATGAGGCGGTTACGGCGTCGGTGGTGAGCAGGTCGTGTTCGGGATTGTTCGTGCGTGTGGTGGGTGGTGATGCTGTTGCATTGCGATGACCATTCCGCACCGGCGGTCGCCCGGTCACCGGGGTACGCCGGACACTTGGGGGTGGGGCCTGCCCCACCTCTCGGGGCAGGGCAGGTGGGCGTTGGGGCGGGCGGAGGGTTCCGTCTCCTCCGGCTTGCACCGTCGACCCGCGCGCTTCGAGGCGGCCGCGGAGCGCACGGTGGCGATCCGCCACCGTTTCCACGTCGGCACGTACCGGCCAACGCGACGAGGAACTAGCTGACCGCGGTCAAGCCAGTCGCGCACATGCTGTGGCCCGGGCTGACCTTCGGCGTGCCGTGCGCGTATACGATGGACGCGCTCGCGGCCGGGGCCCGGACGCTCACCTGCTGTGATGCCTGAACCGCCACGCCAGAACCACGATGTCAGAGCCGCTGCGCCAGAACAGGGAACAATGGGCATGAACACGGTCCAGCGGGTCGGGCGTGAGCTACCGCCGGCGCACGTCCACATCGGTGCGGTGCGTCCTGGTCTTCGAGGACCACAGCCAGACCGGCACCGGGTCACCTCCACGGGGTCGACCTGAAGGCGGATCGGCGTGCGCTCGATGATGGGGAATTCGCCATCGTGGTCGATCCAGGCCGCGCGGTGGTGAGCCGCGGGTGGATCTGGTCCCAGTGGCGGTCGGGTGTCAGGTTCGTCTTCCGCACGGGGCGTCGCGCGATCGTGGAGTCGCTGTACCTGCTCACCGCGCCGGTGACCGCCGCGGTTGGCCTGCTGCTGGTGCTCGCCGGTCTGTGTGTTGGAGCGGTCGGTCTGCTGTTGCCGGGCGGGTCGCCGGTCGTGGCCGGCGGTCTGGCGCCGGTGCGGTGGTTCGCCGACGTGGAACGGTGGCGGATCGCCAAGGTGCGTTTCCCGGCCGCCGCGGTGGAGGGTGTGGGCCAGCGGCAGAGACCGAAGGAGACGGCCGCCGCCTCCGACCCGAGGCTGTGGCTCGGCGTGGCGCACGCGGTGGTGGTGCTCCCTGTCGCGCTGGTCACCTCGGTGGTGACGGTGCTGTGGTGGTTCGTCGGCCTCGGTGCCGGCACAACCGCTCTGCGTAACCAATACTCGTCCGCTGAGCCGATGCGGCCCATGACCCTGACCGTGGGCAGCGCCCAGTCCCACATCGCCTTGAGCCTGGGGCTGACGTCGCCGACCGAGCGGCTCGCCTTCGGGACCGCGGTCGGCCTGCTGCTGCTGCTCACCCTGCCGCTGGGGACCCGGGCGTGCGTCGCCGCCCAGGCCGGGCTGGGGCAGACGCTGCTGTCTGACACGTCCGCGTTGCAGCGCAGGATCAGCGGACGGGAGCAGGAGAGCGTTCGCGCGCAGACCGTCGCGCCGGTGACGGCCGAGACGACCGCGCTGCGCCGGCTCGAACGCGACATCCACGACGGGCCCCAGCAGCGGCTGGTCCGCCTGGCGATGGAGCTGGGCCGCGCCCAGCACCACTTCGACAGCAGGCCGGAGGCCGTCCGCGCGGCGCTCGCCGACGCGATCGTCCAGACCGAGGAGGCGCTGGACGAGCTACGGGCCCTGTCGCGTGGCATAGCTCCGCCGCTCCTCGTCGACCGCGGCCTGCGCGCGGCGCTCACTGCCCTGGCCGCGCGCTCGACCGTGCCCGTTGAGCTCGATGCCGACCCCCTGAACCGCCGGCTGGACGCTGCCGTCGAGACGGCCGCGTATTTCATGATCGCCGAGGCCCTGACCAACGTGGCCAAGCACAGCCACGCCGGCCGGTGTGCGGTCGGACTGCGCCACAGCGAGGGAACGTTGCGGGTCTGGGTGACGGACGACGGAGTGGGCGGCGCCGCGCTGGACAAGGGACACGGGCTGCGGGGGCTGGAAGACCGGCTGCACGCGGTCGGCGGCCGGCTGTGGGTCACCAGTCCCTGCGGCGGCCCGACGACGATCACCGCGGAACTGCCGTGCTGCTGAACCCGCCCGAACCACCACCGGACCGCGCGGCCCGCGCTCCGCTGCGGATCGTCCTGGCCGACGACGCGGTACTGCTGCGCGAGGGCCTGGTCCGCCTGCTCACCGAGGACGGTCACCAGGTGGTGGCCGCGGTCGGTGATGGCCCGGCCCTGGTCGAGGCGGTGCTCAGACACCGCCCGGACGTGTCGATTGTCGATGTGCGGATGCCGCCGACCTTCACGGACGAGGGCTTGCGCGCGGCGATCACGGCCCGCTCGCGGTTGCCCGGCACCCCCATGCTGGTGCTCAGCCAGTATGTGGAGGCGTCCTACGCCGGCGATCTGCTCGCGGACGGCTCCGGTGCGGTCGGGTACCTGCTGAAGAACCGGGTCGCCAGGGTAGAGGAGTTCCTGGACGCCCTGGATCGGGTCGCCCGGGGCGCGACGGTGCTCGACCCGCAGGTTGTTGCGCAGTTGCTGGCCGGCCAGCGCCGGGACGACGCCCTGGGGGCGCTGACCACGCGTGAACGGCAACTCCTGGCGCTGATGGCCGAGGGTCATTCCAACACGGCCATCGCCGAGCAGCTGGTGGTCTCCGCCAGCACGGTGGAAAAGCACATCGGCAACGTTTTCGCCAAGCTCGGCCTGCCGCCCGACGACGCCAAGCACCGTCGGGTGCTCGCCGTCCTCACCTATCTCAGGGCCTGACGGCGGCCCGCCCGCAGCGCCCTCGGTGGGCCTGCCCCACCCCAGGTGTCCGGCGTGCTCCCCGCTACGGCGAGGGGCCCAATGGCGGTGTCACATCCTGTGACGCCATGGCGGCCGGCCGTGGGGTCGGCGGCGACCCGTGGAGCCCCGCAGTGGCCGCCCAGGAACGGTCCGTGGGCGACCATCCACGGTCACGGGCTGGTCGCCACGCGGCAACCCGGGACCGGCATACTGCGTCGCGTGCTGACCCGTCACCCCTACCTCGACGCCCCCGCGCCGCTGGCCTTCGCCCACCGCGGCGGCGCCGCCGAGGGTGACGAGAACACCGCCGCGGCGTTCGCCCGCGCGATCGGGCTCGGCTACCGGTACGTCGAGACCGACGTGCACGGCACCACCGACGGCGTGGCGGTGGTCTTCCACGACGCCACGCTGACCCGGGTCACCGGCGAGCCGGGGCGCATCGCCGACCTGCGCTGGGCAGATCTGGCCTCGGTACGCGTCGGCGGCGCCGCCGTGGTGCCCCGCCTCGACGAGGTCCTCGACGCCTGGCCCGAGGTGCGGTTCAACATCGACGTCAAGGCCGACGGCGGCGTCGACCCGACCGTGACCACCGTCGCCCGGGGCAAGGCCGGCGACCGGGTGCTGCTCGCCTCGTTCAGCGACGCCCGACTGGCCCGGCTGCGCGCCCTCACCGAGGGCCGGATCGCCACCAGCCTCGGCATGCGTGGGGTCGCCCGGCTGCGGATGGCGTCGCTGACCGGCCGGGCGCTGCGGATGCCCCCGTCGGTCGTCGCCGCCCAGGTGCCGGTGCGCTACGGGCGGGTGCGCGTGGTGGACCACCGGTTCCTGCGCTACGTCCACCGACTCGGCCTGCAGGTGCACGTCTGGACGATCGACGAACCTGCCGAGATGCACGAGTTACTTGATCTTGGTGTGGATGGCATCATGACCGATCACGTCGGCGTGCTGCGCGACGTCTACCGCAGCCGCGGCCACTGGGCCGCCTGACCCGTTCGAAGGACCCCGATGGCCGAGACCGTCTCCCCCGCGGTGGACGACACCCCCGCCCCGGCGAGCACCCGCCGCGAACGCAGCGGCTGGTACTTCTACGACTGGGCGATGTCCGCCTTCTCCACCACCGTCATCACCGTGTTCCTCGGCCCGTTCCTGACCACCGTCACCGAACTCGCCGCCGGCTGCGAACTCGGCGCCGACACCTGCAACGGCTACGTGTACCCGCTGGGCATCAAGGTCGCCGCCGGCTCGTACTTCCCGTACCTGGTGTCGCTGTCGGTGTTCCTCACCGTGTTCGCGCTGCCGGTCGTGGGCGCCATCGCCGACCGGTCGGCGCACAAGAAGCGGCTGCTCGCCGTCGCCGCCTTCACCGGCGCCGGCGCGACCGTCGGCATGCTCTTCGTCACCGGCGACCGGTACCTGCTCGGCGGGGCGCTGTTCATGATCGCCAACATCGCCTTCGGCGCCGGCGTCGTGGTCTACAACTCGTTCCTGCCGCAGCTCGGCGGCCCCGACGACCGCGACGGCATCTCCAGCCGCGGCTGGGCGCTGGGCTACCTGGGCGGCGGCGTGCTGCTGGCGCTCAACCTCGTCGCGGTCAGCATGCTCGGCGAGGAGGGCAACCACCAGCGCACCCTCGATTTGGCCCGCTGGTCGATCGTGTCCGCCGGCGTGTGGTGGGCGGTGTTCACCCTGGTCCCGCTGCGCTGGCTGCGTGAGCACCCCACCGCCGCCGCGCTGGCCGGCGGCAACCCGGTCACCGACGGGTTCCGGCAGCTCGGCCGCACCCTGCGCGAGATCAAGGCGTACCCGCTGACGCTGTTCTTCCTGCTCGCGTTCCTGGTCTACAACGACGGCATCCAGACCGTCATCGCCCTGGCCAGCCAGTACGGCACCGAGGAACTGAAGCTCGAGCAGAGCACCCTGATCGTCACCATCCTGCTGGTGCAGTTCCTCGCCTTCGGCGGCGCGCTGCTGCTCGGCGCCCTCGCCAAGCGCATCGGCGCCTGGAAGACCGTGCTGATCAGCCTGGTGCTGTGGACCGGGGTGATCCTCGGCGCGTTCCGGCTGCCCGCCGAGGCGCCGGTGCCGTTCATGGTCCTCGGCGCCGCCATCGGCCTGGTGCTCGGCGGCAGCCAGGCCCTGAGCCGGTCGCTGTTCAGCCAGCTCATCCCCGCCGGCAAGGAGGGCGAGTACTACGGCTTCTACGAGATCAGCGACAAGGGCACCAGCTGGCTCGGCCCGCTGGCCTTCGGCATCGTGTTCCAGCTCACCAACTCCTACCGGGTGGGCCTGGTCTCCCTGCTGATCTTCTTCGTCGTCGGATTCCTGCTGCTGCTGGCCGTGCCGATCCGCCGGGCGATCGTCGCCGCCGGCAACACCCCGCCCCGGGTACTCTGAGGCTGATCCGGTCCGCGCCGACCGGATCAGGCGACGTCGATCGGCTAGGCTGCCCGACCGTGACCGACCACGCCGCCGCCCCGACCTGCCTGGCGCGCCCGCCGCTGGGCCCCGACGACTCCCCCGCCGGGTGCGCCGCGGCGCGGGGCGTGGACGGGCGTCCACTGCACGCGGCGGCGTTGAAGTTCTTCTGGGGGCCGATGGACTGCGGCAAGTCCACGATGGCGTTGCAGATGAACCACAACCACTCCCGGCAGGGCCGCCGCGGCCTGGTCACCACCCGCATCGACCGCTCGCTCGGCCCGCAGGTCACCACCCGCATCGGCCTCGCGCACGAGGCCGTCGAGGTCACCGACGAGCTGGACCTGCGCACCCTCGTGCGCGACACCTGGGCCGAGGGCGTCCGCGTCGACTACCTGATCTGCGACGAGGCGTCGTTCTACAACCTGGAGCACATCGAGCAGATGGCCGAGCTGGTCGACAGCTACGACGTCGACGTGTACGCCTTCGGGCTGGCCACCGACTTCCGCTCGTGTCTGTTCCCGGCCGCGCAGCGGCTGTTCGAACTGGCCGACGAGGTGGCCCGCATCCAGGTCGAGGTGCTCTGCTGGTGCGGCCGGGAAGGGCTGCTCAACGCCCGGGTGGTCGACGGCCGGGTCGTCCGCGAGGGCCTGCAGGTCGTCATCGGCGACACCGTGGACAGCGCCGACGTGCGCTACCAGGTGCTCTGCCGCCGGCACTACCGCGCGGGCGAGCTCGGCCCCCGCCGCTGAGGCGTCAGTACGGGTCGCCGCACACCCGCCAGTCCCCGTCCTCGCGCACCACCGACAGCTTCCGCTCCTCGGTGAGGCCGCTGTCGCGGGTCAGCCGCACGGTGACCGTGCCGCTCGGGCGGCCACCCCGGGTCGCCACCGACACGTCGACGATCTCGTAGCCGTTGACCACCGGCGGGGTGCGCAGCCAGCTGGTGAACCCGATCGGGCTCCACCGGCTGCGCGCGTCGGCGCAGAGCCGGTCGTACGCGCCGTCGGTGTCGCCCGCCGCCACCGACCGTAGGAACCCGTCGGCGGTCTCCCGCACCGGGCCGCTGGCCTGCGTGACCACCTGCACGTTCCAGGCGCCCAGCCCGGCCACCCCGACGCAGCACAGCAGCACGGTCACGCCCGCGAACACCAACCCGGTACGCACCGGGCGGCGTCGACGGGCCGGCCGGCTCCACGGCTGCTCAGCGCCCACCCGTCGACCGTAGAGAACCGGCGGGCCCGCCCGCAGCAAAGTCGGCTCTGTCGCCCCCGCCGCGTCAGCCCGCGCGCCGCCCGGCCGGGTCGGGGTCGCCGCCGACCGCCACCCCGGACCGGTCCCGGTCACGGCTCGATGAGCCCGGCCCGGATGGCGTAGCGGGTCAGTTCCAGCCGGTCCCGGAGGCCGAGCTTCTGCAGCAGGTTCGCCCGGTGCCGCTCGACGGTCTTGACGCTGATGAACAGCAGGCGGGCGATCTCCTTGGAGGAGTGCCCCTCGGCGACGAGCTTGAGGATCTCCTCCTCGCGCTCGGTGATGGCCCTGGCCGGCAGGCTCTCGCCCCGCGCGCTGCGTTGCAGGTAGGTGCGGATGACGGCGTTGATGGCACCGGGATAGAGGAACGGCTCGTCGCGTACGGCGGCGCGGCAGGCCTCCACCAGGTCACGGTCGGCGACGGACTTGAGCACGTAGCCGTTGGCGCCAACCTTCAGGGCCTCGAAGAAGTACTGCTCGTTGTCGTACATCGTCAGGATGAGGATGCGCAGGCCCGGCTGCTGGCGGGACAGCTCCCGGGCCGCCTGCAGGCCGGTCAGCCGCGGCATGGCGATGTCGAGGATGGCCAGGTCGGGGCGCTCGGTCCGGGCCAGGGCGATGGCCTGCGCGCCGTCGCCGGCCTCGGCCACGACGGTCAGGTCCGGCTCGCTGTCGAGGATGAGCCGGACACCGCGGCGCACCAGGGCGTGGTCGTCGGCGAGCAGGATGCGGGTGGTCACGACCGGCCCTCCCGGTCACCGACCGGCACCCGCAGCCGCACCTCGGTGCCGCCGCCCGGGCCGGGTCCCACGCTGAGCTGGGCGCCGATGAGCAGGGCCCGCTCGCGCATGCCGCGCACGCCGGCGCCCTCGGCGGCGTCGCCGACGCCCCGGCCGTCGTCGCGGATCCGCAGCTGCACGTGACCCGGCCGACGGGCCAGCGACAGCTCGACGGTGGCGGCCCGGGCGTGCCGGACGGTGTTGGTGAGGGCCTCCTGCGCCACCCGGTAGATCACCAGCTCGGCCTCGCCGTCGAGGGCGGGCAGGTCCGCGTCGAGGTGCTGGCGCACGGACAGGTCCGTGTGCCCGGTGACCTCCGTGACGAGCGCCTTGAGGGCGCTGGTCAGACCGAGTTCCTCCAGTACGCCGGGGCGCAGCCGGCGCGCGATGCGGCGGATCTCGTCGAGGCTGTCGCGGGTGGTCTCCTGCACCTGGGCGAGCTGCGCGCGCACCGGTTCGGGCGCGTGCCGGGCGACCTGCTTGAGTTCGAGCAGCACCGCGGTCAGCGTCTGACCGACCTCGTCGTGCAGTTCCTGGGCGACGCGGCGGCGCTCGGCCTCCTGCGCCGACAGGGCGCTGGCGGCGCTGGCGGCCCGCTCCGCCTCCAACCGGTCGATCATGGCGTTGAAGGCGCGGATCAGGTCCGCGATGCCGGCCTGCCCGGCCGGGACCGGGCGGGGTTCGGGCTGGAGCAGGTCGATGGTGGTCATGGCCCGGGTCAGCCGGTGCAGCGGCGCCAGGCCGACCCGCAGCAGCGCGGCGTTGGCGACCAGCATCGCGGCCAGGCCCACGGTCAGGACGACCGCCTCGGTGAGCAGCACCGGGGTGGAGACCGTGACCGGGCCGAGCAGCAGCAGCGTGGCGGCGACGAGCACGGCGGCGTTGAGCACGAAGATCCGCCAGAACAGCGGCACGACGATGCCTCCCCTCCCGGTCCGGGTCCGACGCCGGCGGTTGCCCGCGGCCCGACACGCGGCGGGTCGGCACGCCCCGCGGCGGTGATCACCCTCATCGTGGCCAGCCTGACGGCCGGGGCGCGGCCTGTAAATGCGTGCCCGCACCCATTATCCGCCGGGCCCCTCGGCGGGCCGGCGGCAAATGGGTGTCAGCCCCGATGTCGGCCCGCACCGCACCGATGACCATGAACGCGAGCCCGGGGCCGGGAGCCGCTCCGGGCTCCGCTGTCTCGTGCCCGGCTCCAGTTGTCGCCGCCCGCGGGGCCGTTCCCCGCCCCGCCGTGCCGAACCCCCGGGAGGACGCTGTGAACCGTCATCCGATGGTGACCGAACCCACGCCACCGGAAGCCGCCACGGGCACCCGCGCGCACCGGCCCGCCGGGGCGGAGCACGGCCCGCCGGGCGGATGCCCGTGAGCGCGTGGCCCGCCCTCGCCGCGATCGTCGTCTTCACGGTCGCCTTCGTCCTCATCGCCACCGAGAAGATCAACCGGGTCGCGGTGGTGCTGGGCGCCGCCGGCCTGATGGCCGCGCTCGGGCTGGTGCCCGGCTCGGAGGTGTTCTACGCGCACCACGCCGGCATCGACTGGGACGTCATCTTCCTGCTCCTCGGCATGATGATCATCGTCGGGGTGATCAAGCAGACCGGCGTGTTCGAGTTCATGGCGATCTGGGCCGCCCAGCGCTCGCAGGGGCGGCCGTACCGGCTGATGGTGCTGCTCGTCGCGATCACCGGTGTCGCCTCGCCGGTCCTGGACAACGTCACCACGGTCATGCTGGTCGCCCCGATCACCATCTCCGTGTGCCGCCGGCTGGGCATCCCGGCCGCGCCGTACCTGATCGCCGAGGTGCTCGCCGCCAACATCGGCGGCGCGGCCACCCTGATCGGCGACCCACCCAACATCATCATCGGCAGCCGGGCCGGCCTGAGCTTCAACGACTTCCTCTGGCACATGGCCCCGATCACGGTGCTGATGTTCCTGGCGTTCCTGGTGCTGGCCCGGGTCATGTTCCGCCGCGCGTTCGTGCACCGCCCGGAGCTGTTCGAGGCCGTACGCGACATGGACGCCCGCGCCGCCGTCACCGACCCGCGGATGCTGGCCCGCTGCCTGGTCGTGCTCGGCCTGGTGATCGCCGCCTTCATGCTCCACACGGTGATCCACATCGACGTGGCCGTCGTCGCGCTGCTCGGCGCCGGACTGATGGTCCTGGTGTCCAGGACGGACCGGTCGACCTACCTGGGCGAGGTCGAGTGGCCCACGCTGGTGTTCTTCACCGGCCTGTTCGTGATGGTCGCCGGCCTGACCGAGACCGGGGTGATCAGCCGGATCGGCGAGTGGGCCAGCGCCGCCGTCGGCGACAACTACTTCGCGGCGGCGACGGGCCTGGTCTTCGGCTCGGCGGTGCTCGGCGCGTTCTTCGACAACATCCCCTACGCGGCGACCATGGCGCCCATCGTGGAGGGCCTCGTCGCCGGGGCCCCGGATCCGGGCACCGGCCAGGCGCTGTGGTGGTCCTTCGCCCTGGGCGCCGACCTGAGCGGAAACGGCACCGCCGTCGCGGCCAGCGCCAACATCGTGGTGCTGGGCATCGCCGCCCGCGCCAAGGAGCCGATCAGCTTCTGGCAGTTCACCCGGTACGGCATCGTCACCACGGCGATGACCACGGTGATCGCCTGGGTGTACGTGTGGCTGCGCTACTTCGCGGCGTAGCCACACCTCGAGGCGCGACGAGGCCGGCCCATCGCGCCACGCAACACGACAGGAGGCAATGATGCAGATAGAACGCGTACCGCTGCCCGGTATCGGCGTCGGCTACACCCTGCACACCGGCGAGGGACAGGTGATCGGGGTCGTCTGCCACCGCGGCGGCCGACGCGACGTCGTCGTCTACGCGCCCGGTGACCCGGACACCGTGGAACGGTCCGTGACCCTCACCCCGGCCGAGGCGCAGGAGGTGGCCGAACTGCTGCACCCCATCGCCACCATCGACCACGTCGCGCTCCTGCAACGGCACCGGGAGGCGATCAGCGTCGCCGAACTGCCCGTCCCGGCCGCGTCGCCCTACGACGGCCGGACCCTGGCCGAGGCCGTCGCGCGCACCCACGGGGTGAGCGTCGTCGCCGTCGTGCGCGACGGACGCACGATCACCGCGCCGGGGCTCGGGCACGTCCTCGCCCCCGGCGACGTCCTGGTCGTCGCCGGGGGCCAGCAGAGCATCGGTGCGCTGAGCCGCGCGCTGGTCCACGCGGACCCGTAGGCCGCGAGCACCGGCCGGTGGAGGCCACGTACGCGTGGCCTCCACCGGCCGTCGCACCTCAGCCGCGGCGGCGGGCGCGGGCCGCCCAGATGGCGTACGCGGGATCGCGGTCGAGGTTGTGCCGGTCCCGGTCGTAGCGGCGGGTGGTGCGCGGGTCGGCGTGGCCCATCGCGTCCTGCACGTCCTCCAGGGGCACGCCCTCGGCGCGGGCGGTGGTGGCGAACGCATGCCGCAACGAGTGTGGCGACAGCCTCGCCCAGGCCGGGATGCCTGCCGTACGGGCCAGCCGGCGCACCAGCCGGAACATGGCGTGCCGGTCCAGCCGGGCCCCGCTGGCGGTGACCAGCAGCGGACCGGTCAGCTCGTGCACCGCCACGCCCTGCGCGGCGGCCCGCTGGGCCAGGTACGCGTCGACGGCGTACGCGGTGCCGGGGGTCAGGGCGCGGCGGCGTGACTTGCCGCCCTTGCCGACGAACCGCACGCTGCGGTGGCCCCGCTCGGCGCCGAGGTCGGCCAGGTCGAGCGAGACCAGCTCCCCCACGCGCAGCCCGAGGTCGGCCAGCAGCGCGATGGCGGCCCGGTTGCGGGCGGCGGTCGGCCCGGTGTCGGCCTCGGCGGCGGCGAGCAGCGCGTCGACCTCCGCGGGGGTGAGGCCCACGGTGGCGGAATGGTCCCGGTCGATGCGGGGGCGGTCGGCGCCGGCGACCGGGTTGACCTCGACCGCGCGCAGCTTGACCAGGAAGTCGTACCAGCTGGACAGGGCGGAGAGCCGGCGGGCGACGGTGGCCGGGGTCAGCGGCTTGCCGGTGCGCACGCCGAGCGTGGCCTCCAGCGCCCGGCCGTACTCGTTGACGTGCAGGAAGTTCGCCTGCAACGGATCCAGTTCGCGGGCGGCGCACCAGGCGAGCCAGCCGGCCACGTCGCGCCGGTACGCGTCGCGGGTGTGTTCGGACAGCCGCCGGTTGCGCAGCCACGCCTCGGTGAAGTCGACGGGCCCCCCGGGCAGGGCCAGCGGAAGGGGCCGGCTCGGCCGCGCCGGAGCGTTCGGGGAGAGCATGCGAAAAGGTTCTCAGCTTCGGGTCGGGAACGGGAGGAGGCGCGCCCTACGCGATCGTGGCCACCGACGGCACCTCCACGATCCGCCGGTCGGCCAGGCGCCAGCGCCGGTGGACACCGACCGCCTCGGCGAACCAGGCGTCGTGGCTGACCATCACCAGGGTGCCCCGGAACTGCCGCAGCGCCTCCTCCACCACGTCGAGGGCGTCGAAGTCGAGGTAGTTCGTCGGCTCGTCGAGCAGCAGCACCTGCGCCGGGCTGTTCACCAGCACCGCGAGCAGCAACCGGCGCAGCTCACCGGCGGAGAGCACCCGCAGCGGCGCGTCCCACTGCTCCGGGCCGAACAGGTGGGCGTCGAGCAGCCGTTCGGCGTCGTCGACGTACACCGGCACCCGCGAGCGGAAGAAGTCGCGGACGGTGACGTCCGTACGCAGCGCGTCGTGGGTCTGCGGCAGCACGGCGGCCTGCTCGGCGGCGACGACCTCGCCCCCGGCGGGTGCGTCCTCGGCGGCGAGGGCCCGCAGCAGGGTGGTCTTGCCGGCGCCGTTCGGGCCGGTGAGCAGGATCCGGTCGCCGGCGCGGACGCTGAGGTCCACGCGGTCGAGCAGCACCCGCCCGGCGGCGCGCAGCGTCAGGCCCCGCGCCCTGAGCACCTCCCGCGCGCCGGTGGCCTCCTGCGGGAACGCCAGCGTGAGCGGCGGCCGGGTGCGGGGCTCGGCGAGCCAGCGGATCGAGTCCATCTGCCGGCGCAGCCGCCGCTCGCGGGCCTTGGCCTTCTTCGCCACCTTCTTGGCGTAGCGGCGCTGCCGGTCGGCGCCGAGGCCGCTGCGCACGGACTCCTCGACCCCGCGGGCCTGCTCCTTGGTGCGGTCGATGTCGGCCAGCCAGCGCCGGTGGTCCTTCTGCTGGGCCTCGTGGTCCAGCAGCAGCCGCTGCCAGCGGCGGGCCTTCTCCGCCCGGTAGGCGCTGTAGCCGCCGGTGTAGGTCTGCGGCTGCTCGTGGATGCCGTCCAGCTCGACGATCCGGGTCACCGTGCGGTCCAGGAACGCCCGGTCGTGGCTGACCACCAGCACCGCGCCGGCAAAGGCCGCCAGCCAGTCGCCGAGCCAGGCGATCCCGTCGGCGTCGAGGTGGTTGGTGGGCTCGTCCAGCACCAGCAGGTCGGGGGTGTGCAGCAGCACCCGGGCGAGGGTGAGCCGGGCCTGCTCGCCGCCGCTGACCCGCCGCAGCGGGGTGTCGTCGTGCAGGTGGTCGATGTCGAGGCGCTGGCGGACCTCCGTCAGCCGGGCCTGCGCCCGCCAGCCGTCCAGCGCCGCCCACCGCTCCTGCGCGTCGCCGTACTCGGCGAGCACCGTGCCGTCGCCGTCGGCCATCCGCCGTTCGAGGTCGCGCAGCCGCGCGGCCAGGGGGTGCAGGTCGCCGAGCCCGGCGGCGAGGAACTGCCCGACGGTGGCGTCCGGATCCGGCACCTGCTGGGCAAAGTAGCCGACCCGGACGCCGGGGGCCAGGGCGACGTGCCCGCCCGACGGCGCCTCCTCGCCGGTGAGCACCCGCAGCAGGGTGGACTTGCCCACCCCGTTCGGGCCGACGAGGCCGACCCGGTCGCCGGCGTTCAGGACGAGCTCGACGTCGGTGAACAGCGGCTCGGCGTCGTAGTGCTTGCTGACGGACACGACCTTCAACACGGGTGATCCTCCGCGGGACGACGGGCGGGGCCGTCGACGCCCGGGTGGGCGGGACGGCCGGAACCGGCGGCGGCGGGGCACTGCCCTGCCGCGTCCTGCGGGATCACATCGTCCGGTCGGCTCCTGACGGCTCGGCTGCGCGGATCGCCGTCGAGTCTGGCACGGGCCCGCGGCCCCCGCCACCGGTTTACCGTCGCGTCGCGGCGGCGCCGGGATGGCCCGGCCGCGCTCTCGTCCGCCGGACGGGACGGGGGCGGGCGGCCGCACCGGCCGTCCCGCCCCCGTGCGCCGGATCAGGCGTTGATCTCCTTGCGGCCGCTGCCGTTGGCGGTGGCCGTGACGGTGACCCGGCGGGGCTTGGCCCGCTCCGCGACGGGGATCCGCAGGGTCAGCACACCGTTGTCGTAGCCGGCCTCGAGCTTGTCGGTGTCGAGGGTGTCGCCGAGGAAGAGCCGCCGGGTGAACGTGCCCATCGGGCGTTCGGCGGCGACGAGTTCGACGTTGTCGCCGGCCGGCCGGCGGCGCTCGGCGCGCACCGTCAGCACGTTGCGCTCGACGGTGCAGTCGATGCTGTCCGGGTCGACGCCGGGCAGGTCGAACGCCGCGTAGAACCAGTCGCCGTCGCGGTAGGCGTCCAGGGGCATGACCGCGGGGCGCGCGGCGGTGCCGAAGAACTGCTCGGTGATCCGGTCGATCTCACGGAACGGGTCGGTACGCATCAGCATGGTCCTGCCTCCTCGGTTCTCCTGGCCGAAGGTCCTTTGAGTTGAGCCGGGGCGACTCAACTTCCTCTTCTGTATTTAGCGCGTCCCGGCCGCGTCGTCAACTCAGGACCTTCTCGAACCAGTGCTGGGCGTAGACGCCGGCGTTGTACGCCGGGATCTCCCGGTAGCCGTGCCGGGCGTACAGGGCGCGGGCCTCGACGAGGTCGCTGCGGGTGTCCAGCCGGATCCGGTCGGCCCCGGCGGCACGGGCCCGCTCCTCCACGGCGGCGAGCAGGGCCGCCCCGCCGCCGTGGCCGCGATGCGCGGGACGCACGTACACGCGGGTCAGCTCCGCCCAGCCCGGCCGGTACCGCAGCCCGGCGCAGCCGGCCGGGCGACCGTCGCGGTGCGCGACCAGGAGGATCCCGGTGGGCGGGGCCAGGTCGTCGCTCGGGTCGTCGGCCATCGCCGCCGCGACCTCGCCCGGCCTGACCGGGCGGTCGTGGTAGCGGCGGACCACCTCCTCGTAGTACGCCTCGAGCAGGGCCGTCGCCTCGGGCCGGTCGGGACCAGTCGGCGCCATCGTCCAGTCTGTCGCGCTCACCCGTCGATCCTCGCGGGCGGGTCAACGGGATATCCGCCGAGGCGAGGGCGGACCGACGCGACCGGTCAGTCGCCGATGCGCCAGTAGACGCCCTGCTCCCGGGCCAGCAACCGCTCGTCGACCAGGTACCGGCGCAGCGCCACGTGGTCGGAGCCGCCGCGCTCGCACCAGCGCCGCAACACCTCGTCCACCTGCCGCTCCGGATAGCGCACCCCCGGCTCGAAGGACCTCGCCACGTGCGCCAGCACCACCCGTCGCCGGCCGCGCTGCGCCGGCAGGCCGGTCAGCGTCTCGTCGCGCACGAAGGTGCGCAGCACGCGGTCCGTGGGGTCGTCGGCCGGGCGGGGCGCCGGCGGCGTGCGGGCCGCCTCGCGCAGCCGGTCGGCGTCCACCCGCAGGTCGCCGTCGCCGCCGGTCACCAGGCCCGCGTCCACGAGCCGGCGGATCGCGGTCAGCACCTGCCGGGCCGGCAGGCCCGTCCGGTCGGCCACCGCCGGGGCGTCGGCGCCGCCCAGCACGATCGCCGCGAAGACCTGCCGCCGTACGTCGTCGGCGAGTGCCCCCGCCAGAGCCTGCGCTGTCATGCCGGCCACCCTGCCAGCCGGCGTACGCGGGCCGCACCCCCATTTCCGCCGGTGAAGGCACGCCGCGGCACGCCCGGTGGGTCTTACTCGCCGACCGCCTCGGCGCGCAGCACCACCCGGCGCAGCAGGTCGGACAGCTGCCGTCGCTCGTGCGGGGCGAGCGCCGCCAGCAGCCGGTGCTCCTCGGCGCCCCGGACGTCCATGGCCCCGTGCCAGGCGGCCCGCCCCGCCTCGGTCAGCTCCACGTCGACCCGTCGCCGGTCGGTGGTGGACGGGATCCGGCGCACGAAGCCGCGCCGGAGCAACGCGTCGACCCGGGCGGTGACGGAGGCGGGCGCCATCGCCAGGTCGCGGGCCAGGTCCGAGGGGGCCGCCCGACCCCCTCGCCCGGCCAGGGCGTGCAGGGTGTCGTACTCGTGGCCGTGCAGGTCGAGGCCGACCAGGGTCCGCTCCTTGACCTCGCGCAGGTGGCGGGTGAGGAACTGGATCCTGGTCACCGCCCCTTCGACCTCGGGGTCGAGCGTCGGCAGAATCGGCAGCCAACGCTCGACGTGCCGGTCGACGTGGTCGCGGTCGCTCATGTTCCTAAGCCTATGCCGGCGTCAAAATATTCGTTGTCGAAAGGTTCGACGTCGAAGTACATTGCCCGGGTGACCCATCCCCTGCGCGTACCCGCGTTCCGGCTGCTCTTCCTCGGCCGTACCGTCTCCGCCGTCGGCGACGCCGTCGTGCCCGCCGCCCTCGCCCTGGCCGTGCTCCGGGCGACCGGCTCCACCGGCGCTCTCGCCCTCGTGCTGGCCTGCGCGTTGGTGCCCCGCCTGCTCCTGCTGCCCCTCGGCGGCGTGCTCGCCGACCGCTTCGACGCCCGCCGCGTCGCGATCCTCGCCGACCTCGTACGCTGCCTCGCGCAACTCGCCGTCGGCGTCGAACTCCTCGGCGACGCGTCGCTCGGCGTGATCGCGGTGGCCGCCGCGCTCGGCGGCGCCGCCAGCGCGTTCGGCCTGCCCACCGGCTCGCCCCTGGTCGCCGGCACGGTCGAGCCGGCCCAGCGGCAGCAGGCCAACGCCCTGATGGGCGTCACCGCCAACACCAGCCGCCTCGCCGGCCCCGCCCTCGCCGGGGCGCTGATCTGGGCCGCCGGCCCCGGCTGGGCGTTCGTCCTCGACGCCGCGACGTTCGCGCTCAGCGCGCTGCTGCTCGCGGTCGTGCGGGTCCGCCACGTCCCGATGCCGAGACGGAGCATCCTCACCGACCTCGCACACGGCTGGCGGGAGGTCCGCAGCCGGGACTGGTTCTGGGCCAGCCTGCTCGGCCACGGCGTGTGGAACGGCGCCGCAGCCGTCCTCATGACCCTCGGCCCGGCGGTCGCCGTGCATCGCCTCGGCGGCGAGGGCGTGTGGGTGCTGATGCTCCAGGCCGGCGCGGTCGGCATGCTCGCCGGCTCGCTGCTCGCCGCCCGGATCCGCCCCCGCCGACCGGTGCTGACGGCCAATCTCGGGCTGGCCAGCTACGCCGCGCCGCTGGCCCTGCTCGCCGTCGCCGCACCCGCCCCGCTGGTCGTCACCGCCTACGGGGTCGCGCTGACCGCCCTCGGCTACCTCAACCCCGTGTGGCAGACCGTCGTGCAGGGACAGTTCCCGCCGCAGGTCCTGGCCCGGGTCACCTCGTACGACTGGCTGGTCTCCCTCGGCGCGATGCCGTTGGGTTACGCCCTCGCGCCGATGGCCGCCCGGGCCTGGGGCGAGTCCGTGCCGCTGCTCACGGCGGGCGCCCTGGTCCTCGTCGCCTGCGCCGGCACCGCCGTCGTGCCCGGCGTGCGGCGGCTCACCTCGCCACTGGTGCCACGCGCCGACGAGGCGAGCCGCCACCCGGCGAGCGTGCCGAGCGCGTGACCCGGCCGGCACGGCCCCCCTCACGGACGGATCAGTCCGCGGGCCCTGGCGGCGGCGACGGCGGCGGTACGGGAATCGACGCCGAGCTTGCCGTAGACGTGCACCAGGTGCGTCTTGACCGTGGCCGGGCTGAGGTGCAGCCGTCGGCTGATCTGCTGGTTGGACAGCCCGTCGGCGACGAGTTGCAGGACCTCGGTCTCGCGACGGCTCAACGCGGTGCCCGGGGCCCGCAACCGGCCCATCAGGCGACGGGCGACGGCCGGGGCGAGGGCGGACCGGCCGGCGGCCGCCGCGCGCACGGCCGCGGCGAGTTCCTCGGGCGGGGCGTCCTTGAGCAGGTAGCCGATCGCGCCGGCCTCCACGGCGGCGAGGATGTCGGCATCGGTGTCGTAGGTGGTCAGCACCAGCACGACCGGGCCGTCGGGGCGGGCGGTGATCGCGGCGGTGGCGTCGGCGCCGTGCATCCCCGTGCCGAACTGCAGATCCATGAGCACCACGTCGACGTGCTCCCGTTCGGCCAGCGTGACGGCCCGCTCGGCGGTGGCCGCCTCGGCGACCACCTCGAAGTCGGGCTCGGTGGCGAGGACGGCGCGCAGCCCGGCACGCACGACCGGGTGGTCGTCGGCCAGCAACAACCGGATCCGACCGCTCATGCGCCCGCCGCCGTCGCCCCGGCGCCCGGGGACGGGAAGCTCACGGCCAGCCTGACGCCGCGACCGGGCGTCGACTCCACGGCCAGGGCGCCGCCGAGTTCCTCGGCCCGGGCCCGCATCGCGGCCAGCCCGAACCCCCCGTCGCCGCCCGGCCGGCTGACGGCGCCGCCCACGTCGAAGCCGGACCCGTCGTCGACCACGTCGAGGACGACCCCCCGGTCGCGATATCGCAGCGTCACGTCGGCGCGGGTCGCCCCGGCGTGGCGCACGGTGTTGGCCAACGCCGACTGCGCGATCCGCAGCAGTGCCACCTCGTGGCCGGTCGGCAGGCGCACCGCCGTCCCGTCGAGATGCAGACGTACGGCCAGCCCGGACGCGGCGGCGGTGGCGGCGCACAGCCGCCGCAGCGCCGCCGGCAGCGAGGCGCCGTCGAGGCCGGGCGGGGTCAGTGCGCGGACGAACCGTCGGGCCTCGACGAGGTTGTCCTGCGCCGTGCGGCGGGCCTGCTCGACGTGCCCGGCCGCCACGTCCAGGTGGTCCGGAAGGGCCCGCTGCGCGGCACGCAACAGCAACTGGATGCTCGACAACCCCTGAGCGAGGGTGTCGTGGATCTCGCGGGCCAGGCGTTCGCGTTCGGCGAGGACACCGGCGGCGTGCTCGGCGGCGGCCAACTCGGCGCGGGTGGCGGTCAACTGCTCGATCAACCGCTGGCGGCGCTCGCTCTCCCGGTACAACGCCTGGTAGCCGAGCACCGTGCCCACCGCGACCGCGGCGCCGATGCCCGGACCGATCACCACGCCCGGCGTGATCGTCCCCTGGTGGCCGGCGACACCGGCGACCGCCACCACGGTCGTCGCCGCCACCGCGAGGGTCCCCCAGCGGGCGGGCAGCAGGTGCAGGTGCAGCAGGAACAGCGGGAACGCGAACCACACCCCGTCCGGGGTCAGGACCAGCAGCACCAGCCACCCGGCCGTCAGCACCGCCAGCCACGCCACCGCGGCGCGGCGGGACCGGCGCACCAGCGGCAGCGCCGCCCCGACGGCATAGACGACGGCCAGCGTCACCGACGCGGCGAGCACGGCGGTCCGCTGCGGCCCCTGCCCGGTGAGGGCACGTACGGCGGCGACCGCGAGGAGGACTCCGACCAGCAGGTGCAGGCAGACGCGCAGCACCCGCAGCGGCCGAGCGAGCGATTCCGGGTTCACGATGTCTCCAGGCTAGGACGCCGACGGCCGCCGCCATCAACCAAAAGGTTGATCCCGCCGTACGCAGTTCGACGTCCCGAACCCGATCGGCGGCGCGATGGCCGCGGCCGCGATCCGGACGACGGTTGGTGCCGGGCCGCCACCGTGGCCCTGCCCCGCTACCGGAAGGCTGATGCGATCGTGTTCGTCGCGTGGAGAGATCTGCGGTTCGCCAAGGGCCGGTTCGCCCTGATGGGGACGGTCGTCACGCTGATGACGCTGCTGGTGGTCCTGCTGTCCGGGCTGACGGCCGGCCTGGGGCGGGGCAGCACCTCGGCCATCGCCGACCTGCCCGCCGACCACCTGGTGTTCTCCGCCCCGGCCGGCGGGCAGAAGCTCTCGTTCACCGAGTCGATTGTCAGTCGGGAGCAGTGGCGGCGCTGGCGGGCCGTGCCGGGGGTGACCGGCGCCGCGCCGCTCGGAATCGCCACCACCAGGGTCAGCGCGGGCGACCGCAGCGCCGCGCTGTCCGTGTTCGGCGTCCCGCCCGGGTCGGGCCTGGCGCCTGACACCCTCGCCCCCGGTCGGGCCGTGTTGTCCCGGGGGGCCGCCGACGCGCTGGACGCCCGAGCCGGACAGAGCGTGTCCGTCGGCGGACGCGGGCTGACCGTCGCCGCGGTGACCGGCGACGCCTCCCACAGCCACACCCCGGTGATCTGGACCGACCTGGACGACTGGCAGGCCCTGGCCCCCGGCGCCGACGGCGACGCCGCGACGGTCGTCGCGCTGAGGACCACACGCGGCGCCGACCTGGCCGCCGCCGACCGGCAGCTGGGCACCCGTACGGTCACCCGATCGGCGGCGCTGTCCGCGATCGGCTCCCACACCGCCGAGAACGGGTCGCTGCAACTCATGCGCGGGATGCTGTTCGCGATCTCCGCCCTGGTCGTCGGCGCGTTCTTCACCGTGTGGACCATCCAACGCGCGCCCGACGTCGCCGTGCTGAAGGCGCTCGGCGCCACCACCGGCCACCTGCTGCGCGACGCCCTCGGGCAGGCCCTGGTGCTGCTGCTCGCCGGCACGGCCACCGGCACCGCGCTCGCGGTCGCGGTCGGCGCCGCAACGGCCGGCGCGGTGCCGTTCGCGCTCACCGCCGGATCCGTGCTGTTTCCGGCCGCCGTGACGATCGCGCTCGGCGCGTCCGGCGCCGCCCTGTCCATCCGCCGCATCACCTCCGTCGACCCGCTGATCGCCCTGGGGAGCGCCCGATGAGCCTCGACCTCGCCAATGTCACGCTGACCTATCCCGACGGCGACGCCCGACTGACCGCGCTCGACCGGGTCAGCCTGCGCGTGCCGGCGGGCACCACCACTGCCGTCATCGGCCCCTCCGGCTCCGGCAAGTCGAGCCTGCTGGCGGTGGCCGCCACGCTGATCACCCCCGACTCGGGCACGGTGGTCGTCGCCGGCACCGACACCGCGGGGCTCGGCCGTCGGCGCACGACCGCGCTGCGGCGGGAGAAGATCGGAATCGTCTTCCAGCAACCCAACCTCATCGCCTCGCTGACCGCCGCCGAACAGGTGCAGGTGATCGCCCACCTCGCCGGCGGTTCCCGCCGCGCCGGGCGTGCCCGCGCCGCCGAGCTGCTGGCGGCGGTGGGGCTCACCGAGCAGGCCGACCGTCGCCCGCACCAGCTCTCCGGTGGGCAGCGTCAGCGGGTCAACATCGCCCGCGCCCTGATGAACGACCCGGCGGTCCTGCTGGTCGACGAGCCCACCAGCGCGCTGGACCACGAGCGCGGTGCGGCGATCGTCGAGCTGGTCACCGACCTCACCCGGCAGCGCGGCACCGCCACCGTCCTGGTCACCCACGACCGGGAGCACCTGCACCGCGTCGACGCGGTCGCCGAGATGGTCGACGGCCGGCTGCGCCTGCCGACCCCGGCCTGAACACGCGTCGGCGGCTCGCGTACGGCCGGCGGCGGGGTGTCGCCGGAAAATCGCACCGGACGACGGGGCGGTGCGGCCGGCCTTCACGGGCGATGATGGGGAGGTGACCGAACCCGTCGCCGACCTCGCCGCGCCGGCGCGGCGGCGTGCGACGCCCACGGGTGGGCGGCCCACCGCCGCCGGTCCCCGCGCCACCGGCCCGTGGGCGGTCGCCGCGACGACGACGGCGGTGCTGCTCCTGCTCTCCGGCCGCTACGGTCATCACCGCGACGAGCTGTACTTCCTGCTCTGCGGCCAGCACCTCGACTGGGGCTACGTGGACCAGGGGCCCCTGGTGCCGGCGCTGGCCCGGCTGGCCGACACGATCGCCCCGGGCAGCCTGGTGGCGCTGCGCACCCCGTCGGCGGTGGTCGGTGGCGTGGCGGTTCTGCTGGTCGCCGCGATCGCCCGCGAGTTCGGCGCCGGTCGCGGCGCGCAGACCTGGGCCGCCTTCCTCGCGGCCACCGCCGGCATCGTGCTCGCCGGCGGGCACCTGCTCAGCACCACCACCGTCGACCTGCTGGTCTGGCTGACGGCCGCATTCTGCGTGGTGCGGCTGCTGCGCACCGCCGACAGCCGGTGGGCGCTCGGCGTCGGGCTCGCGCTCGGCGTCGGGATGCTCAACAAGCTGCTGCCGGCACTGCTCGCCGTGGGCCTGCTGGCCGGCATCACCATCGCCGGACCGCGGCGGCTGCTGCGCGACCGGTGGGTGCTCGTGGCCGCCGCCGTCTTCCTGCTGCTCGCCGCGCCGAGCCTGATCTGGCAGGCGACGCACGACTTCCCGCAGCTGTCGGTGGCCGCCGCGATCGCCGACGGCGACAGCTCCTACAGTGGCCGGCTCGACGCGCTCGTCCTCCAGTTCGTCATCATCAGCCCGTTCACGGTCCCGATCTGGGTCGCCGGGCTGGTGGCACTGCTGCGGCGGCCGGCCTGGCGCGCCTGGCGGCCCGTCGCATGGGCCTGGCTGGTGGTTTTCGGCATCGTGCTGCTCGCCGGCGGCAAGGGCTACTACGACGCCCCGCTGCTGCTGGTGCTCACCGCCGCCGGAGCCGTCGTCGCCTCAGGCTGGGCGTCGCGAGGTCACGCCGTCGCCCGCCGAGGCCTGCTGGTGGTCGGCGCCGTGCTCACCACCGCCAGCAGCATGGTGCTGCTGCTGCCCGTGCTGCCGGCCGACCGGCTTCCCGGCTTCGTCGTCGCCGCCAACTACGACGCCGGCGAGACCATCGGCTGGCCCGCCTTCGCGGACTCGCTCGCCGCCGTCCATCGTGCTCTGCCCGTCGACCAGCGGCAGCGCGCCGTGATCCTCGCCGGCAACTACGGCGAGGCCGGCGCCGTGGCGCGGTACGGTCCGGCGCGTGGACTGCCGCGCGCGTACTCCGGCCACAACAGCATGGCCGACTTCGGCCGTCCGCCGCGGGACGCGGACGTGGTGATCGCGGTCGGGTTCGCGCGGCCGGACCGGCTGCGGGGCTGGTTCACCGAGGTCACCCTCGCCGGGCGGGTGGACCAGCGCGTCGCCGTCGACAACGACGAGAACGGCGGCCCGATCTGGGTCTGCCGCGGCCTGCGACGTCCGTGGGCCGAGATCTGGGACACCGAGGTACGCCACCGAGGCTGACCGCCACCACGGCCTCTCCCGGCGAGATCGGCCGCCCGGCCCGGGTAGGAGCCCGGGTCACTTCCCGACCGGGCCCCCGGCGAGTTCGGCGACGATGTCGAGGTGCCCCAGGTGACGGGCGTACTCCTGGAGCAGGTGGAACAGCACCCGTTCCAGCGTCGCCGGATCGGCGCCGTCCCACCGGGGGCCCGGCGCGCCGACCGCCGCCAGGTCGTTGGCCGTCACCACCGCGGTCGTGTGCGCGCCCTGCGCGCGCAGGGCGGCCAGCACATCCGCGACGCTCTCCTCCGGTCCCACGTACCACGCGTCGCCCCGCCGGTCGCCCCACGGCTGCGCGACGTCGCGGCCCTGGAAGCCCCACTCGATCCAGCGCAGCTCCACGTACCGCAGGTGCGTGACCAGCTCCAGCGGGGTCCAGCCCGACGGCAGCCGACTGCGGCGCAACTCCTCCTCCGGCAGCGCCGCCACCTTGGCCAGCACGCTGTCACGGAAGAAGTCGAGGTAGCCCAGGAACACCTCGGTGCGGTTGGCGGCCGGGACGGTTGGCGAGGGAAACGGCATCGTCACAGGACCAATTGTGTGCCCAGCGCCCAGCGCCCAGCGGCCGGGCGGGGCCGCGACCGCGTCGCGCCGATGCGCCAGCGCTGCACGGCGTCGCCCGGTGCGGCAGAGTGACACCGTTGGCGGCAGTCGAGGAAGGGCGGTGCGCGTGGAGGGTCCGACGGGGGTGGTGTTCCCGAAGACCGACGCGGGACGCAGCACGTCCGCGCTCGGGCGGGCGGTCGTCGCCGACGCCCTGCGCGCCGTCGACCCGGTCGGCGCGCGCTCGGCCGAACACGAGACGAACTGGCGGCACGGATACCTCGGGCACTTCCGACGGCTCGTCGAGGCCGGGCTGCTCTCCCGCGAGGCCGCGGTGACGATCGCCCGCGACGGGCTCGCCTCGCTGCACCGCCGGATGGCCGTGGTCCGCGCCGACGGCACCGAAACCGGACTCGGCGACGTGTTCACCACGCCCACCGGGGCCGCCCCCGCTCTCGACGGCGACGATCAGCGGCACCGGCGAGGTCGACCGTGAGCTGTCCCTGCCGTACCGGGGCCGGCGGCTGCGCGGCGACGACCTGCGCCGCCGGCTCGACGCGTGGGTGAGCGCCGGCGTCGTCGAGCCGTCCTGCGCCGACGCCGTACGCGCCGTCATGGCCAACCCGGACTGGCTCGACCTGCGCGACCTGCGCATCGTGGTGCTCGGCGCGGGCGCGGAGATGGGCCCGCTGCCGTCCGTGCTGCGCTGGGGCGGCGATGTCGTCGCCGTCGACCTGCCACGCCCGGAGATCTGGCGGCGCCTGCTGCACACGACGCGCCGCTCCGGCGGCCGGCTCCACCTGCCCGTCCCCGCCGGCACCGACCCCGACGACGGCGCGTTGGCCGCCCGCGCGGGCGCCGACCTGCTGCACCACCTCGCGCAGGTGGCCGACTGGCTGCTCGGCGTCGAGGGCCGGCTCGTGCTGGGCAACTACGTCTACGCCGACGGCGCGACCAACGTCCGGGTCGCCACGGCGGTCGACGCGCTCACGCTGCGGTTGCAGGACCGCCGCGACGACGTGGCGCTCGCCTTCCTGGCCACCCCCACCGACGTCTTCGCCGTCCCCGGCGACGCCGTGCGCCACGCCGAACGCGGCTACGCGGCGCGCGGCGTCGTCCGCCGGTCGCTGCGGGTCGCCTCCGGCGGCAGGCTCCTGCACCGCAACTACCCGCCGGGCGTCGACCCGGGCGTCAACGACAGCCTCGTCCCCCAGCAGGGCCCCAACTACGCACTGGCGAAACGCCTGCAGCGGTGGCGGGCGACGGTGGCCCGCGACGTGGGGGCGACCGTGTCGTTCACCGTCGCCCCGCCCACCCGGACCCGCTCGGTGCTGCGCAACCGGGCGCTGGCCGCCGCGTACGCCGGTGCGCACCGCTTCGGCATCGAGGTGTTCGACGCGGCGACCAGCAACACGCTGATGGCCGCGCTTTTGGTGCACGACCTGCGCACGGGCGGCCCGGCGCTGCCGCACCCGTGGCAGGACGAGGCGTACGCGGCGGCGCACGGCGGGCTGTGGCGGGTGCCGTACGCCCCGCGTAGCGCCCTGGGCCTCGCCGTCCTGCTCGGGCTCGGCGGCGCACGGGCCTGACCCCCGCCCCGGGGGGTCCTTCAACCGGCGCTCTCGGTCCGCTCGTCGGTGACCGCTCAGCTCAGCTGGAGGCGGTCGGCCAGGCCGGCCCGGGTGAAGGCGTCGACCACGTCGTCGCGCCCCTCGGTGAAGTGGGCCCAGCTGTCCACGTGCACGGGGACGACCCGGCGCGCGCCCAGGATGCTGGCGGCCTCGGCGGCCTGGGCGCTGTCGAGGGTGAGCAGCGCGCCGTCGAACATGGGCGTACGGACGGCCCCGGCGAACAGCACGGCGGTGTCCACCGGTCCGAAGCGGTCGGCGATCTGCCGGACCAGTTCCAGCGAGGCGTTGTCGCCGCTGACGTAGACCGTGGGCAGGTCGGCGGCGGTCAGGACGAACCCGACGACCTCGCCGGTGAGCGGCTCGCAGCCCTCCGGACCGTGCCGTGCGGGCACACCCGTCACGGTCACGGTGCCGCCGCCGGGGCGGTCCACCTCGACGGACTCCCAGGGCGCCAGGCCCCGGGCGGTGCCGCCGAGGCGACCCGCCCCGCTGACAGTCGTGACCGTGAGGGGGACGTCGGCCAGCAGGGCGCGGCCGGCGTGGTCGAGGTTGTCGGGGTGCTCGTCGTGGGAGAGCAGCACCACGTCGACGGGGCCGAGCCCGGCCGCGGTGGCGGAGGCGGGGGCCGTCTTGGTGAGGACCATGCCGGGACCCAGGGGGTAGTCGCCGGGCGCGTCGAAGGTCGGGTCGGTCAGGAACCTGAGCCCGCCGTACTCGATGAGGGCGGTCGGGCCGCCGAAGACGCGGACGGGAACGGTCGTCGTGCTGGTGTCGGTCATCACGGTTTCCTCACAGTCACGGGTCGGCTTTTCCGTGAGGAACCGTAATCGACTCTCACGGATAAATGCAAGCTGTACCATGAGAGGCGTGACGGAGTCCGCGACCACCGAGGCCACCGGCCCCGCCCCGCCGCTGCTGGTGGCGGCGCCGGGAGCCGAGCAGCACGTCGCGCTGGACTTCGCCAACAGCGCCCTGACCCTGCCCGGCGGCCAGTCCCTCGACCTTCTCGGCACCCCCGAGGCCGCCGCCCGGTGGCTGGCCGACCGCCACCTCACCCCGCCCGGGACCGACCTGCGGGAGGTGTGCGCGCAGCGGCTGCGCGCGCTGCGCGAGCAGGTCCGAGCCCTGATCGCCGCCCGCATCGACGGGCGAGCCGCGCCGTCCACCGCGCTGGGCGCGCTCAACGACGCGCTGACCACCGCTCCCGCCGCCAGCCTGCTGCGCTGGGACCAGACCCGCGGCCTGCACCGCGCCCCCGCGCACCCCGTCACGCAGCTCGTCGACCACGCCATGGCGGTCCTGGCCGCCGACGCCGCCGACCTGCTCACCGGCCCCCACGCCGAACGCCTCGCCGCCTGCGGCTCCGCGCCCTGCACCCGCTACCTGCTGCGCACCCACGCCCGCCGGCACTGGTGCTCGATCCGCTGCGGTGATCGCGCCCGCGCGGCCCGCGCCTACGCCCGGCGCACCCGCACCCAGGCGCCCTGACCCGGACCGCTCTCCGGCAGGCCCCCGCCGAGAAATGGAAGGCGACGCCTTGCGACGTCGCCTAGCCTCGCGAGGAGAACCAGCAGACCCGACACGAAGAGGAGAACGAGCATGAGGACGTCCGGCGGTTCCCCCGGGTTCTTGTCCGTCTCCACCGCCGGAAAGGCACTTCGTGCTGCGTCTGTTCGAAAACCCTGTTGACCCCTTCCCGACCGGCGACGACCGCACCCCCGCCGCCGGCGTCCGGCGGTTCCTCCTGGAGGAACTCCGGCCGCTGCGACCCATTGTGGCGGCGGCCGTCGCGACGACGATCCTGTGTGCCGCGATCGAGGTGTGGCTCATCGGGTACGCCGGGCGCCTGGTCGACACGCTCGCCGCCGGAAGCCCGGACAGGCTCTGGGCCGACCACGGCGCCGAACTGCTCACCGTCGCCGTGTTCGTGCTGGTGTTCAGGCCGCTGATCCACCTGGTCGGCGAGGCGCTGGACGACATCGCGTTCCGTGCCAACGCCCGCCCGCTCGCCCGCTGGCGGGCACACCGGCACGTGTCCCGGCAGTCCGTCGGCTGGTTCCGCGACGACCTCGCCGGGCGCATCGCCACCCTGGTCCGCGACGGTGGCGACGCCGCCAGCACCGCCGCGTACGCGGTCGTCCACACGCTCGTCTTCGTGACCGCCTACATCGCCGGCTCGGTGTGGCTGATGTCCACGATCGACGTGCGCCTGCTGCTCCCGCTGGGCGCCTGGATCCTGGCGTACGCGATGCTCATGCGCTGGGTGGTGCCGCGCTACCGGCGCGCCGCGGAGCGCCTGCAGGACGCGGAGTCCGCGCTGACCGGCCTGCTCGTCGACTCGTACGGCAACGTCGACACGCTCGCGTTGCTCGGCGGCCGGGACGCCCGCACCGCGCACGACCGCCGGGTGTTCGCGCTGTCGAGGCGCGCACACCTGGACCTGCAGCGGGTCGAGGTGACGATCAACGGCACCATGATGGCGCTCAGCAGCGCGCTGCTCGTCGGACTCGTCGGCTACGGGATCGCGCTCTGGCGTACCGGCGCCGGGCCCCTGGGTCTGGTCGCGGCCGCGCTCGCGCTCAGCTTCCGGATCACCGCGATGGCGGAATGGCTGCTGGACGCCGTGTCGTCGCTGTTCGGATCCGTCGGCGTGCTCCGGCGGGCCCTGCGGACCGTCGCACAACCGCTCGCGGTAGCGGACAAACCCGGGGCGGCTGAGCTGCGGGTACGGGGTGGAGCCATCAACTTCTCGCAGGTCAGCCACCACTACGGCCGGGGCGGCGGCGGGCTCGACCGGCTGAGCCTCGACGTCGCCGCCGGTGAGCGCGTCGGGATCGTCGGGCGGTCCGGGGCGGGCAAGTCCACGCTGGTCGGCCTGCTGCTGCGGTTCCACGACGCGGAGTCCGGCACGATCACGATCGACGGCACCGACATCACGGACGTGACCCAGGAGAGCCTGCGCGGTCAGATCGCCGTGGTCGCCCAGGAGGCCACGCTGCTGCACCGCTCGGTCCGGGAGAACATCGCCGGCCCCGGCGGCGTCGACGACCCACGGATCGAGGCAGCGGTACGCCGGGCCTCCGCCGACCGGTTCGTCGCCACGCTGAGGGACGCGGACGGCCGGACCGGACTGGACGCACATGTCGGCGAACGCGGCGTGCGCCTCTCCGGTGGCCAGCGGCAGCGGATCGCGCTGGCCCGGGCGTTCCACCGGGACGCGCCGATCCTGGTCCTGGACGAGGCCACCTCCGCGCTCGACTCCGAGGCGGAGGCCGCCATCCACGACACGCTCAGCGAGGTGATGACCGGCCGTACCGTGATCGCGATCGCCCACCGGCTCTCCACCATCGCCCACCTGGACCGGATCGTGGTCCTCGACGCCGGCCGGATCGCCGAACAGGGCACCCACGCCGAGTTGCTGGAACGCGGCGGGCTCTACGCGGAGCTGTGGTCGCGGCAGTCCGGCGGATTCCTCGGCACGGCCGCGGGCCAGGACATCGCGCAGGCGCGCGTCCCGGCTCCTGTCACTGCGGGCACGGGGGACGCTGATCGCGGCTGACGACACGGCTGTCGGCGCTCATTCATCCTGATGGTCCAGGATGGGTCTCCATGGGCCGGTGAACTCCTCACCGGTGGCCGGCGAAGTTTGGCATGCGCAGCGGCCACGTCCTGCGCCACAGCTTCGGCACCCGCCTCGTCCGCGAAGGACACAACCTCGTCCTCGTAGCCGAACTCATGGGACACGCACGCGTCGGAACCACCCGGGCGTGCAGTCTGCCCACCGACGCCGACCGCGAAGCCGCGAAGCCGCGATCAACAGTATCCTCACCGACCGCTGACCAGCGGACCCACCACCCTACAACAGGTTTCGGCGTATTCCGGTCAGCCCCCAACCTCGATCGCCCTCGGTGCCGGATCACGCTTCCGTCGCAGGTCTCGATTCCAGCACGAGCGGTGCGTCCTCCCGTGCGAGGAGGTAGCGGGCGGCCGCCAGGAGCGCCTCGGGCGAGTCCTGAAACGCGCCGAGGCCGATGTTGCACTCACCGCAGAGCAGACCGCGCACTTGCCGGGAGTTGTGGCAATGGTCGACGACGAGGCGAAACGGCTCAGAGTTTGGTGTCCCGTCAAGTCGTGGCCGGCCTCTGGACCTGACCTTCAATTCGCTCTCATGTCTACCGCAGATGGCGCACCGGTAGTCCTGAGCCACACGCCGCGCGTCGTACTCCTGCGGCCTGATCCGGTAGAAGGACCAGAGGTTGTCGGCTCGGATCTTGTCCGGATTGGCCCTGCGGTTCTTGTGGTTGTTGGCGCGGGCGTACTCGCGGCACGAGGCGCACGAGACCAACTCGCGGCCGGCCTTCATGAAGCTCTCCAGGGGTCGGGTCTTCTCGCATCGAGGGCACACTTTGGACACGCCACAACAATACTCCATATTGTTGTTACACAAGAACAGTCATTATGGTGCCTCCCCCATTTGCACCCTTTGTCCAGGTGAGTTGCTGGATTATCATTACCAGTAATCCGGTAATCAGGCAGAGCGCGGCTCGCGTGCCGCAGCGACCTCACGGGAGACACACCAACCGCTGCGTTCGGTACGGTGAGGCGATGACCACGGGGCCCACGGTGCTGATCTCCGCCGACATGGAGGGGATCTCGGGAATCGTCCATCCGACCGAGACGAACCCGGGCGGATACGACTATGAGCGCTCCCGCAGGCTGATGACCGCTGAGGTGAACGCGGTCGTCGCCGGCGTGCGCGAAGCCGAGCCCGACGCGGTCGTGCTGGTGGCGGACGCACACGGACCGTTCCGCAACCTCCTGCCCGAGGAACTCGACCGCCGGGCGCGGCTCGTGCGCGGCAAGCCCCGTGCACTGAGCATGGTCGCCGGCCTCGAGACGGGCGCGGACGCGCTGCTGCTCGTCGGGTACCACGCCCGCGCCGGTTCAGGGCCGGCGGTGCTGGCCCACACCATGAGCGACGCGGTGCTCGACGTACGCCTCAACGGGCAGCCGGCGGGTGAGATCGGCATCAACGCCGCCGTCGCGGGGCACTTCGGCGTGCCGGTGGTGCTGCTCAGCGGTGACGACGTCGCGTGCGCCGAGTTGCGCGACCTGGCCCCGGACGCGGTGACCGTCGAGGTCAAGCGCGCGCTGGGCCAGGCGGCGGCGGTGACGCTGCACCCCGCCGAGGCCCGAGAGCACCTTCGGCGGGCGGCGACCACGGCGGTACGCCGGCGCGCACAGGTGCCGCCGCTGACGCTCCCCGGGCCCGTCGACGTCGAGGTCGACCTGTACAGCCCCTCCACCGTGGACTTGGCGACGCTGGTTCCCGGGTTCGCCCGCGCCCCGGGCGCGCGTACGGTGACGTTCACCGGTCGGGACATGACGGAGGTGTACCGAGGGGTGCAGCTGCTCGTGCAGCTCGGCCAGGTCAAGCCCGGCTGACAGCTCTCACCGCCATCGCGCCCGGACGCGCCGGTGGTATGAATGCCCGGTGGCGTCACAGTCGGACGGGCGCTGTCCATGGCCCGCGCGCACGGCCGTGCCCTGATCGCCTCGCGACCGCACGACGGCCCGTCCGTAGTTTCCAGACCAAAAACAACGCTAAGAACTGAGGGTTGATCATGCTCTGACCCGAGCCGTAGCGTGCCGTCCGTTTGGTGACGGTCGATGCTCGGGTGGCGACTCAGGATGTGCCTCGGCGGAGGACCTGGCGCGGCTTCGGGGCTTCCCGGAGATCAACCAGGCGGAGCTGATCCGGTACTTCACGTTGACCGGTGCGGACGAGGCGTCCGTGCGTCAGTTCCGTACGGGCCGCAACGTGCTGGGCATGGCGGTCCAGCTGTGCACGCTGCCGTGGCTCGGGTTCGTGCCCGATGAGGTGGCGGCGGCGCCGGCTGCGGCGGTGGGCCGGTTGTCGCAGCGGCTCGGGATCGCGATGGGTGAGTTGCGCGGGTACGGCGAGCGGGAGCAGACCCGCACGGATCACCTGCGCGAGGTGGCCGGGTACGCCGGCTGGCGGTCGGTGGGCACCGCCGAGTGGAAGGACCTCGACGAGTTCCTGTTCGCCCGGGCGACGGAGCACGACTCGCCGAAACTGCTGTTCCGGCTGGCCTGCGAATACCTGCTGTCGTCGCGGGTGATACGGCCGGGAGTGATCCTGCTGCTGCCGCGGGTGGCCACGGCCCGGGCCCGCGCGCGGACGGAGACGTGGACGCGAGTAAAGCACCTGCTGTCCGACCGGCGGTGCGCCGAGCTGGACCTGCTACTGGTCCCGGACGCCTACCTCGGCCGCACCCCGCTGGCCTGGCTGAGTGTGGGTCCGACGTCGTCGAGCCCGTCCGCGGTGAAGGCGGAGTTGGAGAAGCTGGCCTACCTGCGGCGCCTGGACTCGATGGGCTGCTGGGCAACGAAACCGATCTGCCGGTGTTCGAGCACGCCACCGACACCCACGGCGCGACCCTGGCGAACTTCGCCCTGTTCGACCTGGCCGGCAAGCAGCTGTCCCCGCGCATCCGCGACCTCGGGAAGATCACCCTGGCCGGACCGGGCCCCGCGCCGACTTCCTCGACCGGTATCCGCGCGCCGGCGGCCTGCTGACCCGGCGCTGAACCTGGACCTGATCACGGACATGTGGGACGACCTGCTGCATGTCGCCGCGTCCGTACAGGGCGGCCCCGCCACCGCCGCGCTGGTCGTCGGCAAGCTGTGCTCCTCAAAACGGCAGCAGAACACGCTCACGTCCGCGATCAAGGAGTACGGGGCCCTGAGGCGCACCGTCTACGCCGCCCGGTACCTGGCCGACGAAACGTACCGGCGGCGCATCGCCCGGCAGCTGAACAAGGGCGAGAACCTGCACGCCCTGCGCCGCTCCCTCGCCCACGCCGGCGTGCGCCGGACCGGCCGCGACGTCGATGACGAGGTCCTGGCGCACATCTGGCCGACCCACCACGAGAACGTGCACTTCTACGGCACCCACTCCGTCGACATCGACGGCTACCGGCCGTTGCGGCTGCCCGGGTACGGAGTGGGGGAAGATCGGTACAGCGGTCAGCGCTGATAATGATCTTGTTGTGCGGGTCTCACGTAGACGTTCGTTTCCGATAGACCGCCCGTGAGGAGTTCAGCAGCCAGCACGAATGTGGTCCGTCGGGGGTCAGAAGACGCGATCGGCGACGTGGACCCGTTCGGCTGCTTCGAGCGCGCGGCGAAGCTCGGCGGCTGGAACGGGGCTGGCGGGGGCTTGCATCATCTGTTCGCCGGGAGTGGCGGGGTCGGCGAGGTAGAGGCGGGTGTAGGCCGTGGTCTCCGGTTCGATGCGCCAGCTCTGTGCCAGCGTGCCGGCGTCGACGGTGTCGTAGCCGAGCTGGTGGATCAGGGCCGCCGCGGCGGTTTTGGCGTCGGCGTCGTCACCGGCGATCGGCAGTGCGGTGCGGTCGGGGGCGTCGACGGGGCGGGCCAGCTGGGGGATGTGGTGGGCCAGGATGTTGTTGAACGCCTTGACCAATCGCGCTTGCGGGAAGTGGCGGTGGATCAGCTCACTGGTGGTGATCTTGTCCTGGTCCAGCTCGGCGATCCGGCCGTCGCGGTGCGGGTAATAGTTGCTGGTGTCCAGCACGACCTTGTCGTTGAGCAGGTCGGCGGGGATGGCGGTGTGCGCCGTCAGGGGTACGGACAGCAGGATGAGGTCACCGGCCTGGGCCGCCTGCTCGACGGTGCCTGCGGTGGCCAGCGAGCCCAGTTCGGCGATGAGTCCGGTGAGGCTTTCCGGTCCTCGGGAGTTGGCCACGACGACCGGGATGCCGGCCGCTACCGCGAGGCGCGCGACGGCTGCGCCGATGTTTCCGGTTCCGATGATGCCAAGGGTGGGCATGCCTGTTCCTGCTTTCGTTTCGATGGCGGCGTCACTTCGTGGGGCGGTTCTTCAGCGGTGCGACGTGAATCGCCTGGGCCGGACGCCGATGGCGCTCCCCTAAGGTATTAGGAGACAGCCTCCGCTTTCGTTCAAAACGATACGGAGGCAGTCTCCGCATTGTCAACGTGGTGTATTCAACGCCAGCCTGGTCGCGCTGAAGAGTCCTTGTCGCGGCTTGCCGGGGAAGCGAGCCGGCGTTGGCCGCTTGAGATCTGACAGGCGATGTCGACGCCGACCCGTACGTGCCGTTGCTGGGCGCGGACTGGCGGGAGTCGGTCTTATGGTCGAGGGTTCGGCGCTGTCCCGGCGGGCGCTGCCCAGCCGGTGCGCATCAAGGCGCTCAGCGCCTGGGGTGAGGCCTCGTCGGCCATTGCGGCGCCGCGTACCCAGCTCATGGCGAGCACGCCCAGGAACAGGTCGCGGCCGCGCACCTCAGGGCGGGCGCCCCCGTCGCGTTGGGCGGCGTGGAGGAATTCGTCGGTGGTGGTGATGTAGCCCTGGCAGGTGAGCGCCAGCGGCGAGGTGTCCTTGGTGGCCGCCGCACGCAGCGGTTCGGGCAGGCCGTCGAAGGCGGTAGCCCACTCACTGAGGGCGTCCAGCCAGAGAGTAAGCGCAACGGTGGTGTCGCGCTCCTGCTGCCGGATGGCGTCGCGACGTGCCACCAACTCGTCCGCGCGCGCTTGCAGCAGGGCGGCCAGCAACGCCTCCCGGTTGGGGAAGTGCCGATAGAAGGTGCCGGCGCCGACGCCTGCGCGCTTGGCGATGGCTTCCAGTGAACTGGCAACGCCGTGCTCCGAGAAGTGCTGCTCGGCAACTTGCAGCAGGTGCATCCGGTTGCGCTGCTTGTCCGTGCGCGGCCGCCGTCCGCTTGCTTCTGTGCTCCCGGTCACGTCTCCACGTCCTTCCTTGGAAAAACGGAGACAGCCTCCGTATGTTGGTTCAGGCTAAACGGAGACTACCTCCTCATTACCGCGATGACGAGTTCCGTCCGGCCCACCAACAACCGCGCAATCAGCATCCGGACCCGTACCCCGTCGAAGGACATGCCGTGACCACACCGCAGATGCTTCTGGCCATTCAGATCGCCAACGGCTATGGGGCCCAGCCGGGGGCCTGGCGCATGCCCGGCGTGGACCCGTCCAGCTACACCGACATGGACACCCTCGTCCGGTACGCCCAGGCCGCCGAACGAGGAAAGATCCAGCTCGTCTTCCTGGCCGACACTCCTGCCCTCACCGCCGACCTCGATCGCGAGACCCCGCAGCACGCCATCGACCCGCTGGTGGTCCTGACGTCGATGGCACGCGGTACCGAGCGAATCGGTCTGGTTGCCACCGGTTCTACGACGTTCAACGAGCCGTACACGATCGCGCGGCAGTTCAAGGCCCTGGACGTGGTCAGCCACGGCCGGGCCGGCTGGAACGCGGTCACCACCTCGACCCCGGCCGCCGCGGCGAACTTCGGCAGCGTGGTGCCGCCGCGTGCGGAGAGGTACGAGCGCGCCCACGAGGTCGTGCAGGTGGTGCAGGCGCTGTGGGGCAGCTGGGAACGTGACGCGTGGGTCCGTAACGTCGCCGGCAGGCGGTTCGCCGACATGAGCAAGATCCAGCCGATCAACCTCGGCGGCCGCTACGTCGCCTCCCGCGGGCCGCTGCCCATTCCGCCGTCGGAGCAGGGCCAGCCGGTCGTGTTCCAGGCCGGCGGCGGTGCGAACGGTCTCGAACTGGCGGCTCGCTACGCCAGCGGCGTCTACGCCAACCCCTTCACCATCGAGGAAGGTCGCGCACACCGGACGGCGCTGCGGGAAGCGGCCGAACGCGTCGGGCGGAACCCCGACGAGATCAAGCTGTTCGCCGGCTTCATGCCCAGCGTCGCACCCACCAAGCGGGCCGCCCTGGACCGGCGGCGCCTATTGGACGAGTCGGTCGACCTGCACCCGCGGGTGCGTTATCTCGGGGCCATGCTCGGCCTGCGGCTGAACTCCGGCCAGCTCGACGAACCGCTCACCGCACGGCAGCTTGCCGATGCCCGGCCCAGCCCGGCGGACCCGCGCTCGGCGCACGCGCTGCAGGTGGCCCGCGAGGGCTGGTCGCTGCGCGACGTGCTGGCCCACGGGGTCATCGACTACCACCCGGTCGTACCCGGCACCGCCGCCGATGTCGCCGAGCACATGCAGCAGTGGTTCGAGGCCGGCGCCTGCGACGGCTTCTCCCTGGCCATCGACGTCTACCACGACGGCATCGACACCTTCGTCGACGAGGTCATCCCGCTACTGCAGGAACGCGGCGTGTTCCACCTCGACTACGCCGGCACCACCCTGCGCGAGCACCTCGGCGCACCCGCCCAGTACGGGCTCGACCCCCGCCTGGCCGAAACGGCGTCTGCGGTCAGCTGATGGCTGCCGCCCCGCATCGACTCGATTCGTGAACAGAGAGACGCACATGACAACAACAGACACCACGGCATCGGACGTCGCGGCCCCAGCACCCGGGACCCAGCGCAGCGACCGGCTCGCCCCGGGAGACGGCCTGATCATCGCACTGCTGATGATCTCGGCGTTCGTCGTCCTGCTCAACGAGATGATGCTGGGGGTGGCTCTGCCCACCCTGATCGCCGACTTCGGCATCACCCCGGGCACCGGGCAGTGGGTCACCACCGGCTACCTGCTGACCCTCGCGGTGCTGATCCCGGCCACCGGCTTCATCATGCGCCGCTACCACCTACGAACGATCTTCCTGGGCGCGCTGTCCTTGTTCACCGTCGGCACCGCGATCGCCGCCCTCGCGCCCGGCATCGAAATCCTGCTCACCGGCCGCATCATCCAGGCCGCCGGCACCGCCGTCTTCGTCCCCCTGCTGATGACGACCACCATGCGCCTGGCCCCTGCTGCCCGCCGCGGCCAGCTGATGGCCCTGGCCACGGCCGTGCCCGCCGTCGCACCTGCGGTCGGGCCTGCCCTGTCCGGGGTGGTGCTGTCCGGGCTGAGCTGGCGATGGCTGTTCATCATGATGCTGCCGATCGCCGGGGGCGCGCTCACGCTGGGAGCGGCGAAACTGCGCAACATCACCACACCCGAGCCGGTGACCCTCGATGTACCGTCGCTGCTGCTGTCCGCGGTCGGGTTCGGCGCCCTCGTCTACGGCCTGGCCTCGATCGGCGAGGCAGCAGCCGGTCACGCACCGATCCCGCCCTACCTGCCGATCGCGCTCGGACTGGCCGGCGTCGCCGCGTTCGTCTGGCGCCAGATCGCGCTGCAGCGCGGCGCCGGCGCATTCCTCGACATGCGGATCTTCCGCACCAGGGCGTTCACGGCGCCGCTGCTGGTGATGCTCATCATCGCGCTCAACGGCTTCGGCACGCTCATCGTCCTGCCCCTGGTACTGACGGACGTGACCGGACTGAGCACCTTCGCGCTCGGCCTGTTTCTGGTTCCCGGCGGGGCTGTCATCTCGATCGTCTCCGCCCTCGGCGGCCGGGTCTACGACCGCCTCGGGCCACGCCCCCTGGCCATCCCCGGCGCGATCATCTGGACGGCGACCTTCTGGCTCCTCGCTCGGCTCGACGAAGGCATCAGCGTGTGGACCATCCTCGCGATCTACCTCGTCATGACCGGCGCACAGGCGCTGATGTGGGGACCCATGACCACGGCAGCCCTGGCGTCGCTACCCGACCAACTCCACCCGCACGGCAGCGCCGCCTTCGGCACCATCCAGCAACTGGCCGGCGCCGCCGGCGGAGCGGTACTCGTCTCGGCCTACACGATCGGGGCGAACGCGCCGGACGCCGGCGCACTCAACCTCGCCCAATCCGTCTCCGCGTCGCAGGCCGCCTTCACCACCGCCGGAGTCCTCGCCATCGGCGCCATCCTCGGCACCCTCTTCGTCGGCAAGGCAGCTGCCACTCACGAGGCGTCCGCGTCACACGTCCCCGGCACCGAGACCATCCAGCCGTGACGGCAGCTGGTGTTGCTGTCGTCACCCGAAGAGCAGGCAGCGCCCTGGTGCAGGCCTGATGAGTGCGAGCGGCAGGGGAAGTTCGGCATCCTCGAGCCTCGGCAACATCGGCCCACCCATCGGCTGAGCGCCGCCTCACCGCTCACCACGCGAGCGGCAAACAGATCCTTGTGACATCACGGCACCCGAGGAGTGACATGACCAGTCCGGCACCCCAACGCACGCCACCGGCTCCAGAGGAACTCCGGTATGCGTTCGCGGGCTTCGCCACCGGCATCACCTTGGTGGCCGCGCTGGTCGACGGGCGACCGGTCGGCATGCTGGCGAACTCGTTCAGCTCCATTTCACTCGATCCGCCGCTGGCCGCACTCAGTTTCGCTCGCACCTCGACGACCTGGCCGGTACTGCGCCAGGCACCACAGTGGGGCATCAGCGTGCTAGCCGAGCATCACCAAGCCGACATCGCGCGACTTTCTCGACCCGCAACCGCACGATTCGATGGAGTCACGTGGAACGCGACAGACCACGGAGCCGTTTTCCTCGACCAAGCCACAACTGCCTTCCAGGTCAGCGTCGAAACCGAGGTAGACGCCGGCGACCACGTGCTGACGCTCCTGCGAATCCATGCCCTGCACCGCTCTCCCGACGGCGCACCCCTCGTCTTCTACGGCAACCGGCTGCACGGCCTCGTGACCGGACGACTCTAGGTCGTGTCTCGTAGATCTTGGGTGGCCGACCGGCGTGTCTGCCAAGCTCTGCAACGGACTCGTCACACCGTTGACATCGGCTCGAATGCCGGTCCGTTGTCGCTCACACGACCGGCCGCCATCATGATCCGCCGTCCGTCCGTATTCGCCGTACGCGCGTTCGTGCCTGTTCGGGCGGCGTTGCCGAGCACGCGGAACAGCCCCGCGTGGGCTACAACAAGAACCACGGAGGCAAGGCCGGTAGCGGCTTGCAGGCCACGAAGAACCCGAGCGGCGAAGACATCAAATGGCTCGCTGTCGCCAGGAAGGTCCGTCGATGTGCCGTCTCTCCAGGCAGCCAGCGCACCTGGAAACGTCACCTCAATCTCCTCGACCGTAAGTCCCGTAATCGTCCTACTCCAACGTTCGCGAAGGTCCGGAAATTCTGCCGGACGGTCGAGCTCAAGAGCCTGGGCGACGATGAGGCCCGTCTCTCGCGCACGACTCAGATCGGACGTGACCACGGCGCCGATCTGCGCGCCGCGACAGCGCTGAACAAGATCGACAGCTTGCCGTCGACCAAGATCAGTAAGTGGCGGATCTGCTTGCCCGGCCCAACGTCGCTCGCCGTTCCAAGTTGACTGCCCATGGCGAACGACGATGAGCTCTCCAAAGGTCATCAGCCCATGCTCGCACAACACTTCAGAGGGATTCCGGCCCAAGATCCGACAGGCAGGGCCGTACATGGCCGGCTCGTGGATCTCGGGTGAGGTCGCGTAGCCAGATCTTGATCGTGGCGACGTCGACGGTGGCCTGGTACATGAACTCTCTCTTGTCGTAGCGGGTGGCCGCGGCCCGGAACTGCCTGAGCTTGTTGATCGCCCGCTCGACCGTGTTGCGCTGCTTGTACAGGTCCCGGTCGAAGGCCAGCGGGCGCCCGCCGCGGCTGCCCTTGGCCTTGCGTGCGGCGAGCTGGTCCTTCTTCTCGGGGATCACCGCGGCGATCCGGCGTCGACGCAGCTCGGCCCGGATCTTCCTGTTCGTGTACGCCTTGTCCGCCAGCAGCCGGCCGGGCCGGGTCCGCGGCCGGCCGACCCGGCGCCGGATGCGGATACCGTCCATGACGGGGGCGAACCCGATGCTGTCGTGGCGCTGCCCGGCGGTCAGGGCCGCGCTGACCGGCCGGCACCGGCGGTCGGCGGCCAGGTGCAGCTTGGTGCTCAGCCCGCCGCGGGACCGACCGAGCGCCTCACGATCACCCGATTTGCCCGGTGCCGACTGCCCCCTTGTGGTCGATGCCGACTGGACCGCCAGTGGGCGCGACAGCAGCAAGCTTGTCCTGCCAGGCGCAGGACGCCTTGCCCACGTCATGCAGCGCACCAAGCCAGTACGCCAAGTCGCCCCCACCGAACGAAACGGTGAACCGTCGCGCCAACTCCGCGGTGCTTCGAAGATGCTCGGCAAGAGAATGCCATTGGGTACGGCCAGGAGCAGGGCTGTGCGCCCAGAGAGAACTCACACCAGCCACGAAGACTCCTCACCAACGTCGTAGAGGCGTACCTCACTACAGATCCTCAATGATTCGGCCGGCTCACCGGCCTCTGAGGGCGACCTGTTCGCGTTGGGCCGGAATGAGGCCAGGCAGCGCGCTGTACAGGGTGCTGCGAGATACGCCAAGCAGCTTGGCGATCGAGGTCATCGTGCGGTTCGGCTCGGCGAGCAGTTGCAGCGCGTACGCGACCTTCTCCGGGGTCATCGCCGGCGGCCGGCCGAGGCGTTGCCCCCGGGCACGAGCGGCGGCCAGGCCCTCGTTGGTGTTGGCCACGATGATGGTGCGCAGGAACTCGGCCAACGCAGCGAAGACGTGGAAAACGAACATCCCGCCTGCGGTGGTGGTGTCGAGCTTCTCGTGCAGGGACTGGAAACCGACGCCGTGGCGCTTGAGCCGGCCGACAATGCCGATCAGGTCCTCCAGCGAGCGGCCAAGCCGGTCGAGCGAGACGACGGTGAGCACGTTGCCGGGCCGGATGTACTCGAACACCTTGGCCAGCTCTGGCCGGTCGGTGTTCTTCCCGGAGGCCTTGTCGAAGAAGCACTTGGCGCAGCCGGCCGCAGTCAGTGCGGCTTGCTGGCGGCAAGATTCTGCTCGCGGGTGGAGACCCGCCCGTAGCCGACAAGCACGCCTGCGAGCGGAGTCGAGGCGAGCAGGTCGTCCTCGGTGGGCGTGGGGGTGATGGTCACGCCGTCCAGAATGCCCAACAGCCCATCGTCACGTTGTTGGACACGCCGACTTCTCGGACGGGTTTTTCGGACACGATTTACCCGCCCCGACACATCTTGATCTTGTCCGGAAAACGATCGATTCTTGGACACCATCACGCCCAGAGCCGCACCCGTTCACATTGTGGGTTCTCGGCGAAGTTGATCTGTTCTCACTGAATCTGATCCGTATCTGATCCGTTCTTACGGAACTTGATCCGCCCGGTTGTAAGCCGGCTGTCTGGCCGTCGCTAGCCTTGGGCCGGTTCTGGATCAGGGAAGGCGGGACGGGCTTGGGCGGTCTGGTGGCGCTGCGAGGTTCGGCGCCTGCCTCCGTGTCTGGGTTCGTGGTCGGGTACGTCGGCCCGGGCGGGCGGGAGCGCCGGGAGGACCTGGGCGCGGTGGCCGGGGTGGCGTTCGAGTTGGTGTCACCGGTGCGGACCATGACGGAGATCCTGACCGCGGTGGGCTTCACCGTGCGTGGCAGTACCAATGACTTCGCACCGTTGACCCTTGAAATCCTCGACGGCCCGGCCCTTGGGGACCAACGTTCGGGAAAGTCACGCTAAGCCGAGATCGAGCGATGAACGGGCTGGTCGCCCCGTTGGCCTTCTCAGAAAACGGCCCTCGGGCCGTTGCTGACGTCCGGGTTTTTGACGGAGTTTTTGACGGAGTTCCGGGCCGGGTTCCCGGCCTGGCGGGCACTTCGTCAGAAAACGATCGTTACTTGACGACCGCCTGACCCGCCTAACGTGACTTTTCCGAACGTTGGTCCTCAAGGGCCGGCCCGCGCGGCGCTTCTCCGTGCTCTTCGCACTAGCGGATCACACTCGGCGCCAGCGAGTGTGGGCGCGACCCAATCGCAAGGTCAGGTGTACTGATTTGCTGCGGATGGGACGTCGCGGTGCGTCACGAGCGGTCCGTTCAGCGAACGGACACGCAGCAGGCTGGAGGATGGGAAGGCCCGCCGTCGGGGCCAGGCCCGCGAGGACTTCGTGCTGGAGACCGTGTACTGGGAAGCCGGCACGGCCCGGCTGCTGCCCCTGAAGGGCCGCACGCACGGGCCGGTATTCGTCACCCACCGCCGTCCGGGGCCGGGTAAGGTCGTCAGCCCCGTGACGTGTGCCCGGACACAGGGCTGGCCCACCTGTCGTGCGGGCAGGCTCGCGCACTGCTGGATGAGCACACCGTTCTGCGCGGCCCGGGAACGGGCTGGGACCTGCACGAGTACCCCCATTCCGCTCTGGCCCACCTCGGCGAGCTGGCGCCTCGCTGCTGATGTTGATGGCGAAGTCCCGGCACAAGAAGCCGGAGAACCTTCGCTGCTCCTTCAGCCGTCCCCGGAAGCGATCTCCGAACTGGCCAGTCTGCTCGCCCGGGCGACATCCGCCGCTGAGAAACGTCCGGTCCTCAGCTGGCTCGCTGGGCCGAACGTCGCTTGGGCAGCGGTTCTCGCGGCGCTTGCCTGCCCGCCCTGTTCGCGACCTGGCTGCGGCAAGCCAGGGAACTGGAGACCGCGTGACATGCCGATGGAGCGCCGGGCTTCGCCGCCCGGCGCTCGGTCACGTCTCCGGCTGGGACGGACAGCACCGGTTCTCCAGCTTCCCCACAGGGCCCGGCGGCTGACGCGCTGCTATGATCATCGGCATGATTTCCGTCATCCACAACTGGAAGGCCACGCGCACGCGGTCGACGTTCTGACCCGTGGTGTCGGACGCGCCGGCATCGGGGTCCACGTCCACCGTTCGCTTCCGGATGACAAGGATCTTCACCATGAGCGCGAACTCGCGCCCCACTTTCGTTTTCGTGCACGGCGGTTCCAGCAACTCCCGGGCCTGGGGCCCGTTGCAGAACGAACTGGCCCTGCTCGGACACCGTTCGTACGCCGTCGACCTACCCGGCCACGGTGATCGCGCCGACAGCCCCGCCGCCTACTACCGGCAGCCCCAGGACATTGCGGCGCTGGCCGCCGCCCCCTCCCCGATGCGTGGTGTCACGCTGCGGGACAACGTGGAGCACGTGGTGGACGCCGTGCGCCGGCTCGCCGAACACGGGCCGGTCGTCCTGGCCGGCAACAGCCTCGGTGGCCTGACGGTCAGCGCCGTCGCCAACGCCGTGCCGGACCTGCTCGACCGCGTCGTCTACCTCTCCGCGCTGTGCCTCAGCGCCCCGGCCATGCTCACCGAGCCATGGGACGTGGTGGACGACAACCTGCTGGACGCGGCGGCGGCGCGGATCACCGTGCCGGACATGCGTGACCCCGCTGTGGCCCGGCTGAACTGGCGCAGCGCCCACGCCGATCCGGCCCTGTTCGCCCAACTGAAAACCGCCATCATGGCCGACGCCACCGACGACCAGTTCCGAGTGCTGCTGGACTCGATGGACCCGGACGAGAACTATTCGGTGCTGGAGCCGGGAGCCCTGGTCCAGGCCGATGGGTGGGGTCGCGTCCCGCACACCTACGTCCGCCTGTCCGAGGACCGCAGCATCTCCCCGGCCGTCCAGGACTACATGATCCGGAAAGCGGACGAGCTGACCCCGGACAACCCCTTCGAGGTGCACACCCTGGCCACGTCACACGTAGGCTACTTCAGCCGGCCGCAACTCTTCGCGGACCTCTTGACCGGCCTGGTCTAGCTCCACACGTTTCGGCGTCCCCGCCGCCGGTCGTCTCGGCAGCGGGGACGCCGTTCACCCTCCGGGCATGAGCGGGGGGCAGAATCCGCGGAACGAACCCGTCCTCGCCAGGCGTCTGCGCAGGTTGCCGAATGGGCAGGGCATCACAATCCCACGCCATAGCTACGCAGGGCGACCGACGGGCCGGTAACCGCAGTGCAGTGGGGCCAGTCGCGGCGCCCCGGCGAGCCCGCTTGGTCTCTTCTGGCAATAAAAGATCATGTTCAGTGAGAAGAAGACACCTGGCGCTTCTCATCGAATTTGATCCGCTGCTGGTCGGCTGGCCCCCCGGATCACCTTCGCTGAGAACCCACACACATTCGCCGCCGCGAACCCGTCACCCCGGCCAGCGCCAGATCGATGCACAAGGCAAGGGGTCGCGCGTCGACGGCCATGTGCCACCTCTGCCGCACCGCACCGTCAACGACGCGCAGCACGGCCGGCACCCAGGGGGTGGGTGCGCCGGCCGCACGCTGTCTCGGGCCCGGCGCCCGCGCCGCCTCGCTCCCGCGCGGCGCAGCTCGCCCGCCTACATCAACTCCTTGGCGTTGTCCTTGGGCTGGAAGCTACGGCCGGGCCGAGTGGGGGCGATCCGGCTCAGGCCGAGGATGTGGTGTCGCTGACCTTCCTCGAGGCGTGGCGGATCCGCGAATCCTTGCACCTCGACGGAGACGGCCTGCGGCCGTGGCTGCTCGGAATCGCCACCAATGTGCTGCGCAATCGTCGACGAGCGGCGCGCCGGCACCGGGAGGCATTGCGGCGACTGCCGGTACGCGACACCGTTCCAGACTTCGCCGACGAGGTGGCCGATCGGATGTACGACGCCCACCAGGTGGCCGCAGCCATGGCGGCACTGCGGTCATTGGGTCGGGCGGATCAGGAGGTGTTCCTGCTCTGCGTGTGGTCACAACTGGACTACGCGGCTGCGGCCGAGGCGCTGAGCGTACCGGTCGGGACCGTGCGTTCGCGGCTGCCGCGGGCCCGGACCCGGCTGCGGGCGCTGGCACAGCAGGAGATGGCGCTACCCGAACGATCCCCGTCGAGCAGGGAGAACACCGATGAGCGAGCCCCCCCATTACCTTTTTAGTAGCCCCGCAACGGGGCGCCCGGCCTCCGGGTCCGGCATGACTGCTCCCCCCGGTTGAACGCATGGCCTGGGGGGTGGTGTCACCGGCCCGGAGGCATCGACAGACCGCTGATTAGGGGCATGACCGCCGACTTGTCCGCAAGCCGGGAGGCTCTTCGTAATGTGGATGTGGCGATCGGTGCCGTGGGACGGCCGGGCGACGACGACCGAAGGAACCATGTGATCGACGTCAGCGACATCGGAGTCTTCCTCGGCCTCGACGTCGGCAAGGGCGAACACCACGCCACCGCCGTCACTCCCGCCGGGAAGAAGGCGTTCGACAAGCGGCTGCCCAACAGCGAACCCAAGCTCCGCGAGCTCTTCGGCAAGCTGCAGGCCAAACACGGGACCGTGCTTGTTGTGGTTGACCAGCCGGCCTCCATCGGAGCCCTGCCGCTCGCGGTGGCCCGCGACATGGGCTGCCCGGTCGCCTACCTGCCGGGACTGACGATGCGACGGATCGCCGACCTCTATCCCGGCGAGGCCAAGACCGACGCCCGCGATGCCTTCGTCATTGCGGATGCCGCCCGTGTCATGCCGCACACGCTCCGCTCGGTCGAGGTCGAAGACGAGACCATTGCCGAGCTGGAGATGCTCGTCGGCTTCGACGACGACCTGGCCGGCGAAGCCAACAGGATCAGCAACCGGCTCCGCGGCCTGCTCACCCAGATCCATCCACACCTGGAGCGAGTTCTGGGTCCTCGCGTCCAGCACCCGGCCGTGCTCACTCTGCTGGAGCGGTTCGGCTCTCCGGCCCAGATCCGCAAGGCGGGACGGCGACGCCTGATCAGCCTGCTCCAGCCGAAGGCACCGCGGATGGCCGAGCGACTGGTCGAGGACATCTTCACCGCGCTGGACGAGCAGACCGTCGTCGTCCCGGGAACGGAAGCGACCGCACTGATCGTCCCAAGCCTGGCCAACTCGCTGGCCTCCGTCCTCGATCAACGCAAGCTGCTGGCCGGGCGCATCGAGGAACTGCTGGAGAACCACCCTCTTTCGAAGGTCCTGACGTCCATGCCGGGGATCGGCGTCAGGACCGGAGCCAGGATCCTCATCGACGTTGGCGACGGCAGCAGCTTCCCCACCGCTGCCCACCTCGCCGCATACGCGGGTCTTGCCCCGGCGACCCGCAGCTCAGGGTCGTCGATCCGCAGCGAACAGCCTTCCCGGCGCGGAAACAAGCAGCTCAAACGGGCCTTCTTCCTGTCCGCGTTCGCGGCGCTCGCCGACCCAATCTCACGGGTCTACTACGACAAGAAGATCGCCCAGGGCAAGCACCACACCCAGGCCCTGCTCTGCCTCGCCCGACGCCGAGCCGATGTCCTGTTCGCCATGCTCCGCGACGGCACCTTTTACGAGCACCGGGCTGTGGCCGCGACTTGACGCAGCCCCTTGTCCGTCCAGCACCGCCCATGATCCGCTCTGTTCATGAGCGGCGAGGACTCCGAGCACATGAAGACCATCCGTCGTTGGCTCGCCGGCGAAACGGTCAACAACACCGTCGGCATCAAGATCGTCGGTGGCCCCTTCGAAGGCCGAACCAAGATCGTTCACCTCCACCAGGACGGGACGCCGCCCTCACCCCTGCGGGCGACCGGCGGACCAGCAGGCCCGACGCGTCATATCTACGAAGCAGTCCGCTCCTCAGACTCCCCGTCGGGCTGGATCTACACACATCTGCGAGCCGAGCCGACCGCCAACAGCTAACGCACAGCCCCAGCAGCTTGACCAAACACATAGGGGCACCCCCCCCGCGTGCCGGCCATGCCGGCGGTGCGTCGGCAGGCACTACGGCACCATCTGATGAACGAGATCGACCGGACGGCCCGGCGGCCACGGCAGATGCTGATCCTCGCTCCGGCTGCCGGCGTGCTGGCGGTCGCGGTCGCGGCCGGAGCGATCGCCCAGCCGTGGGCGCCGGACAGCGCGCCGCTGATCGTGACCGTCGAGCAGGGGGAACGCAGCGGCGCGACGTTGTTGCTGAACCGGATGGCGGCGGCCGCCGACAGGCCGGGACCATCGTCCGGCGAGGGCGAGTACGTCTACATCAGGAGCCGCGGTGCGTTCGCCGAGCTGGGTGACGGCCCGGCGTGGCTGCAACCGGTGCACGAGCGGGAGATCTGGATCCCACGCAACGAGCGCGGTGACGGCCTGCTCCGGCAGCCGTTCTTCGACATGCCGATCATCGGTGTGATACCGGAGCGGGAGACACTCACGAACGTGACGCCGAACGCGGAGCTCGTCGATCTGCCCAGCGATCCGGACGCACTGCTGGCGAAGCTCTACCGGGAGGGCGACGAGCGTGGCCGTGGCACCAGTCGTGACGGCGCGGCGTTCACCGCGATCGGCGACATCCTACGCGAGTCGCTGGTGCCGCCGCAGACGAGCGCAGCGCTTTACCGGGCTGCGGCGAAGATCCCGGGGGTCGAGGTGGTCCGCGGGGTCACCGACGCGGCCGGGCGGCGAGGGATAGCCGTCGCGCACACCGAACGGAGCCGACGCAACGAGTGGATCTTCGATGAACGGACGTATGAATACCTCGGTGAGCGCAGCTATCTCGTGGCGGCCACCGCCGACGGGCCGGCCGGGACAGTGCTGGGCACGACCGCGGTGCTGCAGCGAGCCGTGGTGTCGAAGCTCGGACAGCGCCCAGAGAGGTAGCTGTCGAGCAGCCGGCTGCCACAGGTCAAGGCGCAGGCGGCACCACCAGGCGTACGAAGCCGGCGGCTCGCGATGCCGACGTCGCCACCGCCATGCCGCGCATCAGCGTCTCCGGTTTAGAGCCTCCATGTGACTCCGGGTGATCTTGGTGGGCAGGGTGGAGTGGGTTGTACGGCAGAGCGGTTCCGCTGGAACCATCTGCGCGCCAGAAGTCCGCGTCCTGGTTCTCCTGGAACCAGGACGCGGGCTCAAGTGACTCGGCGGTGCGGGTGGTGCCACCCGCACCGCCGGTCGCCCAGGTCAGTGCGTCGCGGGCGGGATGCTCTGCTCGTACTGGAAGACGTTGTGCGGGTCGTACTTCGCCTTGATCTTGCGCAGCCGGGGGAAGTTGCGCCCCCAGTAGGCGGTCTCCCACTCGGCCATGCCGATGTTCGGCACGTTGACGTAGGCGCCGTCCACGTAGGGCCGCAGCGCCTGGCTGAACTCGGCGATCCAGGTCTGGGCGATCGGGGTGATGGCTTGGTCGCTGTTGGGCTCGCCGCGGGTGCCCCAGCCCACACCGGGCTCGGAGTAGAAGAGCGCGTCGCGGTGCGGGAACGCCGCGCCGCCGAAGGGCTCCTGTCGTTGGGCACCCCTGCCGAACGCCTGGGTGAAGAAGTTGCTGTCCGGTGACGGGGACTTCTCCATGAACTCACGGACCACGCTGATCGCCTTCTCCGGGAATGGCTCGCGGGTGAACTGGGAGAAGAATTTCCAGTTCGCGGGCTCGTCCTCGGTCGGGATCTGGAAGTCGGCGTAGACGTCGCCCCAGCCGCCGATCTGCACCGTGACCGTGGGGTTGCCGATCGACAGGATCGGCGCCAGCAGCCTCCGGGCCTCCGCCTCTGACCCCTCCGCGAGCACTGCGAACAGCAGGATCTCGTTCGGGTGGACCTCGACCTGGCTGCCGAGGCGTGGGTCGGCGAAGGGTGCGACGCGCTGCCAGGTGTCGAAGACCTCGTGCAGGTCGTCGAGGCCGGGCCAGGTCACCTGCAGGTAGGCGACGCTCGTCAGCGGAGCCACCTGATAGGTCAGTGAGGTGACGATCCCGAAGTTGCCGTTCCCCGCTCCGCGCAGCGCCCAGAGCAGGTCCGGGTGGTTCCACGGGTTCACCTCGAGCACCTTCGCGCCGTTGGCGCCCGCCGCGACAACGATCTCCGCCCCGATCAGGTTATCGCAGGCCATGCCGAGGTAGCGGGTGAGGAACCCGAAGCCCCCGCCGAGGGTAGCCCCGGACAGGCCGACGCTTCCCTCCGTTCCGGTCGTCGCCGCGAGGTCGTGCTCCCCGAGCGCGGTCACCGCCTCCAACTGGTTGAGCCCCGCGCCGACCTTTGCCGTGCGGGCGGCGGTGTCGATGTGGACGTCCTTCAGCTCGCTGACGTCGATCACGATGCCGTTGTCGACGTTCGACCAGCCTTCCAGGCTGTGCCGGCCGCTGCGCACCCGCAGCGCGACGTCGTGCTGCCGTGCCCAGGTGAGGGCGTTGACCACGTCCTGGGTTTCCTGGGCGAAGACGATGACCAGCGGATAACGCACGAACAACTCGTCCCAGCCGATGCTCGCCTGCGCGTAGTCGGGGCTCTGCGGGCGGACGATGCGTCCGGTCAAGGTCGCGGGCGGGTACATCGCGTCGGACGAGCCGATGCCGTCCGCCGCGACCGCCGAACTGCCGCCGACCAGCACGCCCGGCAGGGCGACCGCCCCGGCGCCAACCGCTGTCGCCCGGAGCAGATCGCGACGGGAAAGGTCACGCATGGTCAAATCCTCTCAATCGGCTCATACCAGGCAAATCGACTAGGAAGTCTCTTGGTTCGCATCTGGTGCAAACCAACCGTAGGGCCGGCATGCGTCCCGAAGATCCGAGAACTTGTCGCAGAACCCGGTCGGGTGACGGCCTGGTCTGCTCAGCTGGGAGGGCCGGCTGGTCCAGGAGGGCGCTGAACCGTTCCTCGGCGAGGTCGAGCTGGCCGAAGATGTGCCGCTTCACCGCCGGGGACAGCGGAGTGTCCGGCCGGCCGATGAGGTCCCGAAAGAGCGGCACCAGCGGCCGGTACTTCCGCGCTGACGAGGCGCCCTTCGGCCCGACCGTGTGGGAGTCTCTACGCGAGTTCGCACAGCACCACCTCTGCTGCGCAGATTCAGCGCCTTCTCCAGGGCGGGCTGATCATGGTCAGTAGTTCCTGGATGCGGGCGGTGATGCGTACCCGGTCGGCGACCAGGTCGAGGCGGCGGGAGACGAGCAGTTTCAACTGCTGCTGCACCCCGTCCGCGAGGGTGAGGGTCGGTAGGTCGCCGCGCATGCGCAGGGTCTGGGCGATGACGTAGGCGTCGTGGGCGTCGGTCTTGCGCTCGCCGTGGAACGCCTCCGCCATCCGCGAGGTGACCGTGCCGCTGACATAGCGCACGTCCGCACCCCGCTCGAACAGGACCGCCAACAGCAGTGACGCGGGTCCACCGCGTAGGTCGACGGCCCAGCGGATCGGCTTGCGGCGTTTGCCGAGCCGCCCGGCTATGCCGGAGTCGGCCTGCTGGTCGTTGGGGATCTTCTCGGACATCACCACGGTGCCGTCGTCCTCGATGACGCACACGTGGTGATGGGTCTTGCCGACGTCCACGCCGGCCCACAGGCTGCCCACCGGGCATCACCCTTGTCGGTTGTCTGGTCAGGGGCGTGGACCCGCCGCGGTTCAGTAGCCACAACTTCGGAAAGGGCGATCGGTCGCAAGTCTCCATCCAGTGCTGATACAGCGGTCATCAGCGAGGGCCGGGCGTCCTACTCCAAGCTGGCCATGACATCAGCACACACCCAGACAGTCACCCGACCCTCCGGGTCCACCCCAGCAAACGACACGGTTCGATGTCTGGTTGCGGGTCCGGACGGACTCCTGGAGTCTGCTGCCGTTGGCGTCGGCTGTCCGGGGCGTCACGCCGGTACGCCCCTGCGGCCTCACGATCTTCCCCACACTCTGGCGATGGTCACCGGGTGGCGAACTATGCGTCACCCCGACAAAGCCGCACGGGAGAGAGAACCACGGCATGACGGCGGTATCGGGCCAGCGGTCGACTGCGGTGAGCTCGTCGGTCGCCGGGCAAGCACCGCACGACCGAGTCTGGGCCAGGATCAGCCGCACCAGCTTGATGATGTGGTCGTGGTCGCGTCGCCAAAAAGCAGGGACATGTGTGGGTGTGGGCGGCGGTCGCTCCGGTCTGTTCAGGTATCGAGGCCTGCGAGGTTGAGGCGTTCGAGCAGGCTGGGCTTGCGGGCGTGCACCGCCCGTAGCTCGGCCAGCCGGTTTCGGAACGATGTGCTGTCTCCGTCGCGTTCGGCGAGGTCGCGCAGGTCGATGAGGAGTTGAACAGCGGCGTCGTACTCGCGGGGCTTCTTTGTGGCAATCGAGGTGTCCACCCGCTGCCATGCGGCGGGTTGGTCGCTCGCGAGGGTGTCGAGGTGTCGTTGCCGGGCGGCTGCTGCGGACCGTTCCCTGCGAGCCCGGTCGCGTTCGCGCTGCTCGGCGTCCCGTCGCTCCCGTTCGGCGCGCAGGTCCGCGGCGGTGGCGAGCAGTTGCCCAGCGGTACGGGCGGCCGTCGGGGTGGACGCGTCGGTGGGATGCGCGTCGTGGTAGCGGCGCAGCAGTCGGCTGCGTAGGTGGCTCTCACCGCCGGTGATCAGGTCGGTCAGGACGGCGTCCTTGTCCCTGGCGGGCAGTCCGACGACCCAGGTGCGTATTTGCGCGGCGGTCGGTTCACCGGAGGCGGGCGGCGCCGACCCGGCCGCCGCGGCCGCGATTAGGTCGGGGTCGATGCGCAGGAATTCGGCGACGGCGGTGAGGGGCGCGTCGAGGGTCCCTAGTCCGGCGGGGACGGGCGGCTCGGGCTCGTCGTCGGCGATCTCCTCGGACTGTACGCAGCGCAGCCAGGCCAGGTAGAGCAGGCGCAGGTCGCCGGCGGCGAGGCCGGCCCGGACCGGGATGATCGAGGCGAGCAGACCGTGGCCGTCAAGGTCCCACTCGTCGGTGCCGTCCTCGTCCTCGTCGTGGAGGTCGATGATGACGTGCATGCCGGCGGTCCACGCGGACGCCCTGTCACCCCGGCAGTACTGGGCCACGGTGGCGGGGTCCAGCACGTGTTTCGGTAGCCGCAGCATGAGCTGGCGGGTGCCCCAGTTGGCCAGGTACAGGTGCGCGTCGAAGTACCGTTCCATCAGCGTGCGCGGGTCGCCCTTGAAGTTACCCCACTCGTAGGTGTTCACGAAGCTGGTGGCGGTGATGTCGGCCCGGGTCGACAGCGACCGCAACTCGGCCTGGTCTCGGGAGGTGAGGGGTCGGTCGACGGCGGCGAATTCGTAGTACTGGTACTCACTCACGGGGGCCTACCTCCCGGCCCAGTGCCGGTAGGCGTCGATCCACGCGGTGCCGCCTGGCGCGGGGGTGGGTAGCGACAGGTCAAGGAGGTCGATCCTCTGCCGGTGGCGACCTCGGGTGCAGACCGCGACGATGGTGTCCGCGGTCAGGTCGATCTTGCGCACGGTGACCTCGACGCCGAGGACGGTGGTGGTGAACGGCACCGCCAGATGTTCCTCGATCATGGTGAACAGGCCGGTGAGCTGTTCGTCGTCACCGTACGCATCGACGGTGGCTTCCTCGATCATCGCCTCTAGCGCGGCGTTGCCCTTCGATGCCATCGGCGGAGGATATCGGACCGGTGTCAGGGTGTGCGGAGCCCGATGCGCGAGGATGGTCGGCATGGGTTCGGTGGCCGAGCTCGTCGATCTTCGGCGGGAGGTGGAGCGGTTACGGGCGGAGAACGCCCGACTGGGACGTCTGCTGGAGCTGCGCGGCCAGGACACGACTGCGGCGCCGGAGCAGTTGTCCGCGCCGGTTGAGCCGCCAGGGCTGGTCACCATGGCTTCGCCGACCCGGGACAAGCTGGCGCTGTTCGCTGACCGGTTCCGGGCCCGGGCCGACGTGTACGCCGTGCGGTGGGAGAACGCCCGTAACGGCGCTGCCGGGTGGATGCCCGCGGTCGTCGGCGGTTGGCGTAAGGGTATGGACCGGCGCGGTGCCACCTACCTGGCCCGCACGCCGGAGGTCGTCGCGGCGCATCTGGTCGGCGACGTGTTCATGGGCCTGTACCCGCTGATGGCTGGCAACACCTGCCACTTCGTCGTGGCCGACTTCGACGGGTCGACGGCGATGCTCGACGCCCTCGCGTACGTGAAGGCGGCACGGGCCAGCGCGGTGCCGGCCGCGTTGGAGATATCCCAGTCGGGCCGCGGTGCCCATGTGTGGGTCTTCTTCACCGGCGCTGTTCCCGCGGCCACCGCGCGGGCCGTCGGCACCGTTCTTCTGCGCGAGGCGATGGTGCTGCGCGGGGCGATGGATCTGCGGTCGTACGACCGGCTGTTTCCCAACCAGGACGTGCTGCCTGACGGCGGCTTTGGCAACCTCATCGCCGCACCGCTACAGGGCCGCCGCCGCAAGGACGGACTGACCACCTTCCTCGACCTCGGCACGCTCGAGCCGTACGCCGACCAGTGGGCGTTCCTGTCGACGCTGGACCGGCTCAGCCCCGGCGACGCCGAACACGTCGCCCGGCAGGCCAAGCAAGCCGTGACCGGTGCCGATGTCGCCACGATGAGCCGGTCCGCCGCGACCCAGGTTCACCCTCCGCTGCCTCCGGTGCTCCACGCGGAGGCCGGCGCTGGGCTGAGCATCGACGCCAGGCAGCTCACCTCCGCCGCACTGGCGACGTTCAAGCATGCCGCCGCCATGGTCAACCCCAAGTTCTACGAACTGCAACGACTACGCAAGTCCACCTGGGACACCCCACGCTTCATCCAGGGCTACGACCTCACCCTCGATGACCGCCTGATCCTCCCGCGCGGCCTACGACACACCATCGCCACCATCGTCGAGCACGCCGGGTCGCGGCTGGCCCTCACGGACGCACGAAACTCCGGGACCGAGATCGACACCGCGTTCACCGCCGAACTCACCGGTAAGCAGGCCAACGCGGTCGGCGCGCTTCTCGCCCACGACGACGGGATTCTGGTCGCTCCACCGGGCTCCGGCAAGACCGTCATGGCCTGCGCCGTGATCGCCGAACGCAACACCTCCGCCCTCGTCCTCGTCGACCGCAAAGCCCTCGCCGACCAGTGGCGCATCCGCATCGAGCAGTTCCTCGGGATCAAGCCCGGGCAACTCGGCGGCGGCCGACGCAAGCTCACCGGCAGGGTGGACATCGCGCTGCTGCCCTCCCTCGCCCGGCGCGACGACGTCGCCACCCTGACCCAGGGGTACGGGCACGTCATCGTCGACGAATGCCACCACCTCGGCGCCGCAGCGTACGAGCACTCGGTCAAACGGATCGCCGCGCAGTTCTGGCTCGGCCTCACCGCCACCCCCACCCGACGCGACGGCCTCGGCCAACTCGTCACCTGGCAACTCGGACCCGTCCGCCACACCCTGACCGACGAGGAACAAGGCACCCTCGCGGCAGCGATGCACGCCGACGCCGGACCCCGTCGAGCGCTGCTCATCCACGAGACCGCATTTCAGCCCGGCGACGTCGACCTTGACGCGCCCGGCGCACTCGCCGAGGTGCACCGGCGACTGGCCATCGACAAGCCCCGCAACACCCGGATCGCCGATGATGTCGCCGTCGCCCTGACACGCGGCCGCAACTGTCTCGTCCTGACCCGACAGGTCGCCCAGGTCGAGGCACTCACCGCTCTGCTCGCCGCACGCGGACATCAGGCGCTCGTACTCCAAGGCGCGATGAGCACCAGCGAACGACGGGCCACCATTGACCGGCTCGACGGCGCCAAGGCCGGCGACGGCCTGCTCGTCATCGGCACCACACCGTTCATCGGTGAAGGCTTCGACGCCCCCGCCCTCGACACCCTCTTTCTCGCCGGCCCGATCTCCTACGACGGCCTACTCGTCCAATGCGCCGGCCGCGTCATCCGCGCCGCGCCCGGCAAGGACCTCGCCGAGGTCCACGACTACCACGACCCGGCCACACCCATCCTCGCCGCCTCACTCCCACGCCGCATGCCCGGATACCGGGCCCTCGGCTTCACCAGAACATGAGTGCATCCGATCGCGATCACTATGGCTGGTCCCGCCGGTTACCCGGATATGACCGAAAGCCAAGCGTGCTGGGCCTAGCGTTGTAGGCTGACGGGTATGGGCCGGTTCTCTGAGGACGAGCTGCATGCGGTTGTCTCCAGGTACGAGGCGACACGCGCGGAGGCGTTGACCGAGCGGGACGAGCAGCTGCGGGCGTTTCACGCGGCCGGCTGGCGGCCGGTGGATCTGCAGCGGGTCACCGGATACAGCCGGGAGACGATCCGGCAAGCCTTACGACCGGAAGTCCGGCGGGCGACCAACACCAGCCGACGCAGGACATCACCCCAGCCGCCGGCGGACTACCGGCCCTACGGTGACCGGAAGCCCTACGTAGTGGCCGAAACCCTTGCCGCACTGCACGGCCCGACCGAAGGCAGGGTTACGCTTCCGCGTCATCTCGACTGGTCCGGGCACGCCGAGTACGACCTGAACCGGACCGCACGCCTGGCCAGCATGTACAAGGTGGTGCTCACCGAAGCCAGTACGGTCGAGGATCTGAACACCTGGCTCGATGCCGACCTCCTCCGGCGGCTCTGGCCCACCCTCTGGCTGCCACCCCAGCTCCGCCAGCACTGGGAAGAGACCTTCCCCGAACTCGCCGCGACCCGCAGCAACGCGGCGTAGCGGTGGATCCGTTCCACGAACGCCTCGCCCGTACCGGGCTCGGGGCGGCCGATCGATACGGCTTCGCTCTGGCCGGCGGTTACGCGGTTCAGGCCGCCGGGCTTCTGGAGCGGCCCAGCGAGGACGTCGACCTGTTCACCGCCTGGGACCGCCGCGACGAGTTCACCGCCGCGGTCGCCGCCGTCGTGCACGCCTACCGGGACGACGGCCTGACCGTCGAGACCGAGCGGCAGTACGACACGTTCGCCCGGCTGCCTGTCACCGACGGTGTGCGGGTTTCCAAGGTTGAACTCGGCGTGGACTGGCGTGCCAACGAACCGATCCTCATGGCGATCGGGCCGGTACTCCACCCGGACGACGCGGTCGCGAACAAGATGAGCGCCCTCTACGGGCGAGCATTCGCTCGTGACTTCATCGACATCGATGCCACGCTCCGATCCGGCCGTTACACCCACGAAGCTCTCCTCACCCTCGCGTAGCGCGCTGACCGTGGTTTCGACCGACGCGTCTTCGCCGACGCCCTCGGACAAGCCACCCTGCTCGACCCGGACGACTTCGCCCAGTACGGGGTCGCCGACCGAGCGCTGGACGATCTCCGTAGCCGATTCGCCGAATGGCGCCGTGAACTGCTCGACGAGGAGGAACCCGCCGAGGATGACCCGGCTCGCGACTCGCGGCAGCGATAAGCCTGCACCCGCAGGACCCACAACGTTCCAGCTGATCTTCGGCAAGCGATCGCAGCGAGCCCGCGAAGCAATCGGCATGCACAGGCAGAGAACAGAAAACCGCAGGTCATCGGCCCGCGGACACCGGCGGAGCGTCGGGTTAGGAAACCGATGCTCTATCCCCTGAGCTACGAGGGCGCGAGGGCCTAGTCTAGCGACCTGCGGGTTCACATGGGGTGGCAGGGAGTGCCCATCGACGCGCTAGCCTCGCTGGCAATCGCCGAGCTGGAGGTGGCCAGTGACCAAGTGGAGCCCGCGTCGGCGTTGGGTGGTCGTCGTGGTGACGG